>DATAPS010000103.1:0-6518 GCA_036265085.1 Acetobacteraceae bacterium
ATCGTCATCCCGTTGTTTCTCATCATGCGCCGGCTCTCGCTGCTCGATACCCATGCCGCGCTGGTGATCGCGTACACGGCGTTCTCGCTCCCATTCTCGATCTGGCTGCTGCGCGGATTCTTCGAGGCAATCCCAGAGGAGCTGGAGGGAGCGGCGGCCGTCGACGGCGCGACGATGCTCGGGACGTTCCACCGCATCATCCTGCCGCTCGCCGGTCCCGGCCTCGCCGCGGTCATCATGTTCGACTTCATCCGCGCTTGGAACGAGTTCCTGTTCGCTCTGGTGTTCCTGCAGACGCCCGGCTTGTTCACAATGCCGATCGGACTCGCGAGCTTCCAGGAGGAATACTCGCTGCGCTGGGATCTGATCATGGCGGGCGCTGGCATCATTGCTCTTCCCGTGCTATTTTTCTTCCTGCTGATGCAGCGATTCATCGTCCAGGGTTTGCTGGGCGGCGCGGTCAAGGGATGAGCCCGACGGCAACGCCGACGCGATGAGAATACGAGGAGACGTCACATGAAATTCGGAGCTTCATCCTGGCCGTTTCAATGGGAGCCGCCATATGAGGACGCCATCCGCCGGGTCGCCGCGCATGGTTTCAAGGCGATCGAGCTGATCGCGTGGAATGGTGATTTCCTGCACAACTATTACACGAAGCAGAAGATCGCCGAGCTGCGGACGGAGCTGGCGAACAGCGGGCTCGTCCCGTCGCAATTCGTGTCCACGCCGCACGACCTGTCGAGCCCCGATGCGGCAAAACGGGACGCCGCCGTCGCCCATTGGCGCCGCACCGTCGAGGTCGGGGCTGAACTTGGCGCGAAGCTGATCAACATGGTGGCCGCGCATCCGTTCGGCATGCGCGACACACAGGAATATCCGCGAATCACGACGAAGCCGCTGTCGCAGAAATACGCGACGCGCAACGTGCCGGGCGGCCTCGACTGGGATCAGAACTTTCGGGACTACGTTGCTTCAATCAAGCAGTGCGCCGACATCTGCGAGCGGGCCGGCGTCAGCATGACGCTCGAGCCGCATCCCGCGCGCTATATCGCCAACCACGATGGCGCGCTGCGCCTGCTCGACCATGTGAACTCGCCCGCGGTCGGGATCAATTTCGACCCGAGTCACACGTTCCCGACCAACGATTTCCCCAACATCAGCGTCTACCGGCTCGGCAAGCGCATCAAGCACCTTCACGTTTCCGACAATGACGGCGTGACCAACGTGCATTGGAGGCCGGGCATGGGGAAGATCGACTGGAAGGCGATGTTCCAGGCGCTGAAGGACATCGGCTACGACGGCGTGGTCTCGATCGAGCTCGAAGATGTCCCGGGCGTTTCGCGCGGACCGGCCGCGGCCGTCCCGGGCGGCGTGCCGCGCAACGTGACCGCGACCGACGAGTTCGTCGCCGAGTCGGTGGCGGCGATGCAGTATCTCAAAGGGATCTGCAAAGACGTCGGCATCCACGTGGAGTAGAGCATGCCGGATCCCACGTTCGTTTATGTCGGCACCTACACGGACCCGATCCGCTTCGGCACCGGTCAAGTGCTCCAGGGGAAGGGCAGGGGCATCCACATCTACCGCTTCGACCACGCGACCGGAGAGCTGACGGAGGCCGGGGTCGCCGAGCGTGTGGTCAATCCGTCCTACCTCGCGTTCGATCCCGCTCGCCGCTTCCTCTATGCCGTGAACGAGATGAAGGAATTCCAAGGCAAGGTCGGTGGCGCCGTCAGCGCCTTTCGCATCGATCCGCTAACCGGCGGGCTGGGCTTCCTCAACATCAAGGCGACCCACGGCACCGATCCGTGCCATCTCATGGTCGACCGGCAAGGCCGTTGCGTGCTGGTGGCGAACTTCGCGAGCGGCAGCGTCTGCGTGCTGCCGATCAATCCGGATGGTTCGCTCGGCGACGCGAGCGACGTCATTCAGCACGAAGGGTCGAGCGTCCATCCCACGCGGCAAACCAGTCCACACGCCCATGCCATCGAGATCGACGCGGCCAACCGGTTCGTGTTCGTGCCGGAGCTGGGGCTCGACAAGGTGATGATCTACGAATTGGACAGCGCGCGCGGCAAGCTGTCCCCCAACCCTCGCCAGCCTTTCGTGACGGTGAAGCCGGGCGCCGGCCCCCGCCAACTCGTCATGCACCCGAACGGCCGTTTCGCCTATCTCATCAACGAGCTCGATTCGACGATCACGGCCTATCGCTACGATCCCGCGACCGGACGGCTGGAGGACATCGTCACCGTCCCGACTCTACCGTCCGATTTCTCGAGCGTGAGCACCTGTGCCGAGGTGCAGGTGGCGCCTTCGGGGAAGTTCCTGTACGGGTCCAACCGGGGCCACGACAGCATCGTGGTTTACGCGATCGACGAGGGCAGCGGGTCGTTGACGCTGGTCGGTCATGAGGACACGCGGGGACGGATCCCGCGCAACTTCGCGATCAGTCCGACGGGCGCATTCCTCGCCGTCGCCAACCAGGACAGCAACAACCTTGTCCTGTTCCGGGTCGATCCGGGCAGCGGCCATTTGACGCAACTGGGCCGGGAGATCCGGGTCGGCACGCCGGTCTGCGTGCGGTTCTTCTGAGCGTCCTGCGGGGCGCTACCGGATCGCGGCCTCGATCGCCGCGGCGATGGCGAACAGCTTCGCGTCGCCCATCGTCTCCCCCATCACCATGAAGCCCACCGGCGGATCGCCCGGGGCGTGGCACGGCAGGCTGATGGCGCAGCGGTCCAGGAAATTGCCGAGTGCCGTGTTACGGAGCTGCAGAAGGTTGACGCGGCGATATTCCTCGTCGTCCGCCTCGAGCGGCGCAATCGCGGGCGGCGCCAGCGGGCAGGTCGGCATGACCAGCGCGTCGTACGGCGCCGTCTGGGCGTTCATGCGCGTGATGACCGCAATTCGCTCGGCCGCGAGCGCGATGTAATCCGCGACATGCATCTCGCCGCCGCGCTCGATCCGACGGCGCACGTGCGGGTCGTAGCCATCGCCGCGCTTGGCCAGCAGCGCACGGTGCTGGGCGAACGCCTCCGGGGCGGCGAAACCGCCGGTGCGATTGGCAATGGCGACATCGTCCAGGCCCGAGAAGCGACGGCGGATGATGCGCGCGCCGGCCTTCTCGAGACGTGCGAGCGCCCGGTCGAAAGTCCCTAGGACCGTCTCGTCGGCGCCCTCGAACACGATGTTCTCCGGCACCGCGAGCCGCAGGCCGGACACGTCGAGCGGAGTGATCGGCACGGGGGTCTCGCCGGCGAGCACCGCGTCGATCGTGGCGCAGCAGGCGACGGTGTTGGCGAGCGGCCCGATGCTGTCGAGCGACCGGGAGAGCGGCAGCACGCCGGTGAGCGGCACGCGGCGTGCCGTCGGCTTGTATCCGGTGATCCCGCACATGGCGGCCGGCACGCGGCAGGAGCCGCCGGTGTCGGTGCCGAGCCCCGCCAACGCCATGCCATCCGAAACCGACACCGCCGCGCCGGACGAGCTGCCGCCCGGGATGCGCCCGGTCGCGCGGTCCCATGGGCTGCTGGGCGTGCCGTAATGCGGGTTGATGCCGAGCCCGGAGAACGCGAACTCCGTCATGTTCGTCCGCCCGACCGGGATCAGTCCGGCTGCGAGCGCGCGTGCGATGACGGTCGCGTGCGCGGGCGCAGGGGGCGCGTCGGCCAGAACCTTCGATCCGGCGGGTGTGGGTTCGCCGGCAACATCGAACAGGTCCTTGATGCTGATCGGAATGCCCGCGAGCGGTCCAGGCGCCCGCCCCGCCCGGCGCTGTGCATCGGCGGCGTCCGCCATTGCACGAGCGGCATCGGCATAGACCCGAACGAACGCGCGCCCGCCTTCTCCACCCGGATCCGCGATGCGGGCGAGCGCCGCATCGATTAGGTCGCGCGAAGTCGTCCGGCCGTTCGCGAGAGCGCTTGCCGTATCGGGGATGGTCTTCATGCCGGAAGCGTGCCGGTGTGCGTCTGCCTCTGCAAGTGACGGCGGGCATGTTGTGGCTGTTCTGCCCGCATACTATTCAGTCGGATATCCCGGCGCAGCCGCGAGAAGCCCACCGGAGCTTGGGGAACGCCGTACATGAGCCGCATCACACGACGCACCATTCTCGCCGCGCCGCTGCTCGCGGCGGCGCTGCCCGCCCACGCGCAGGAAAAGGTGACGCTCACGCTCTGGCACAATCACCCGGAGTGGAAGGCGCGCGTGCTGGCGATCCTCGCGCGGTTCGAGGCGGAGCATCCGACGGTCCATGTCGAGCTGACGGAGATGCCGAGCTCCGCCTACGTGCCGCGGATGAACACCTCGCTGGCGGCGGGCGAGGCGCCGGATATCATCGCGCTGAACGCCGGCCCCGATACGAAATCCGCGGCTCTCGCGGGTTATCTCGCCGACCTGACCGGCCAGGTCGACATCTCGACCCTGAAGCCCTCGGCCGCGAGTGCGTCGCTCATCGACGGCAAGGTCTATGCCGTGCCGATCCTCGGCTCGTACACCGTCGGCCTCTATTACAACCGCGACATCTTCGCGAAGGCCAAGCTCACCCCGCCCGCGAGCTCGGACGAGTTCTTCACGGTCGCGAAGGCGCTGAAGGCGCAGAACATCGCACCGATGATCGGCCCCGCGCAGGACGGCACGATCCCCGGTTTCCTCTACATGCTGTGCGCTTCAAGCATCCTCGGTGCGCAAGGGTTGGACGAGGTCCGGAAGGGCACGCGCAAACTCACCGATCCGGACGTGCTGAGGGCATCGATCTTCCTCCGCGACCTGTTCCCGTATTTCCAGCCGGGTGCGCTCGGTACGTCCTACACCGAAGGCAAGGCCCTGTTCGCGCTCGGCCGCGGCGCGATGATGGAGGCGGGATCGGCGGACTACGCCGGCTTTACGGAAACCAATCCGAAGGTCAATCTCGGCGTCGTGCCGTTCCCGGCTGCGCCCGGCGGCAAGCCGTCGACGGTGACCGGAATGCAACAGGTGTTCGGCGTGAATTCCAAGACGAAGCACCGCGCCGAGGCGATCGCCTTCCTGCAATGGATGCTGGGCAAGGAACCGGCGCAGATGGTGGTCGACACGATCACACTCTCGACCTCGACCGAGGTGCTGCCGTCCGACAATCGTGTCATGAAGGAGATGATCGAGGCGTCGCACGTGAACGACGTGCGCGTCTGGTTCGAGTTCCCGCAGGTCGGCAAGGTGTTCTCGACGGCGGGGCTGAAGGCGCAGTCGCTGTTCCTCGGCGAGCTGTTGCCGGAAGACTTCGCCAAGGCGCTGCAGGACACGGTCAACCCGGCCGCGACGTGACCCTCCTCCCGTGACGAACGGAAGCGCCGGCATCCGCCGGTCGAGGCTCCGCGCGCGCTACGGCCACCTATGGTTCGTGCTGCCCGGCTTCCTCGTGTTCTGCGCCTTCCTCGTCTATCCCATGCTCACGGCGTTCCGCTTGAGCGTGTTGGATTGGCGTGGCCTCGGAAATGAGAGCCACTTCGTCGGGCTCGCGAACTTCAGCGAGGCGCTGACCTCGCCCACGTTCTGGCGCGCCGCCGGCCACAATGTGGTGTTCTTCCTGGCGATCCTGATGTTCCAACACACCGTCGGGCTGTTCCTCGCCGTGCAGCTCAACGCGCGGCCCCGGTTCATGGAGGTCTACCGTACCATCCTGTTCCTGCCGGTGATCCTGTCGCTGGTCGCCACCGGCTTCATCTGGACGCTGATCCTCAGCCCCAATATCGGCATCCTCGATCCGCTGCTGACCGATCTCGGCCTCGATTTCCTCGCCAAGCCCTGGCTCGACGACGTCTCCTGGGCATTGCCGTCGGTGATCGCCGTGCAGGCGTGGAACCATCTCGGCTGGGCGATCGTGATCTACCTTTCGGGACTGCAGGGCGTCCCGCGCGAGTTGCGCGAGGCCGCGCACATCGACGGTGCGAATGCGTGGCAGCGTTTCTGGCGCGTGAGCTTCCCGCTGCTCGCGCCGGCATTCACCTCCCTGACGGTCATTACCTTCATCCAGAACATCCGGGTGTTCGATGTCGTGTACGTCATGGCCGGGCCGATCGGTGCGCCTGCCGGCCGAACCGACGTGCTGGGCACGCTGATCTATCGGACGGCATTCGGCGCCGCCGGAATCACGTCGGCCGACGTGCGGATGAGCTACGCGGTGGCGATCACGGTGCTGGTGTTCGTCTTCATGCTGACCGCGGCGACCGCGATGTTGTACGGGTTGCGCCGGCGGGAGGTGGAGGCGTGAACCGTGCGGCCGCGGGCGCGCGCCATTTCGTTCTGTGCGCCGCGTGCCTCGGCGTGCTCGTGCCGATCGCCTATGTCGTGATTGCCTCGTTCAAAACGATACCGGACTTCTTCGGCAACCCGTACGGGCTTCCCGCCGAATGGGCGTGGCACAACTACGTCGAGGCGTGGTCGGAGGCGCGGGTTGCGATCACGCTGACCAACAGCGTCATCGTCACCGGTGCATCCGTCCTGCTCAGCACGTTCCTTGCCGCCCTCATCGGCTACGGCCTGAG
>DATAPS010000104.1:0-8947 GCA_036265085.1 Acetobacteraceae bacterium
TCCCCCCGGTCGGCGTCGCTACCAGCACCACATCCCCACCGTGCGCGCGCAAGATATTGCGCGCGATCGGCAGCCCGAGCCCCGTCCCGCCCGTCTCCCGGTTGCGGCTCGTCTCCAGTCGCTGGAACGGCTGGAACATCCGCTCGATCTCCTCGGCGGGAATGCCCGGGCCGTCATCCTCCACCACCAGCGTCACCGTTCCGAGCGCGGTCGGCGCGAGCCGCACCCGCGCGCTGCCGCCGTACTTCACGGCATTCGTAACCAGATTGGTCAGCGCCCGCTTGAGCGACACGGGACGCACCCGCGCTGTCAGGTGCTGCGGACCATCGTATGTGAGTCTGTCGGCGAACTCCGGCCTTGCGTCCGCGGTCTCGTCGAGCACCGTCCGCGCGAGCTCGGTGAGATCGACCGACGTCACCGGCTCGTCGGACGTCACGTCGCGGCCGAAGGCCAGTGTCGCCGCCACCATGCTCTCCAGCTCGTCGAGGTCGCCGAGCATCTTGCGGCGCAGCTCGTCGTCCTCAAGGAATTCGACGCGGAGCTTCAGCCGGGTGATCGGCGTGCGCAGGTCGTGCCCGATCGCGGTCAGCAGGAACGTGCGGTCCTGCACGAAGCGGCGGATGCGCGCGGCCATCGTGTTGAACGCCGCCGCCGCGGTGGCGATCTCGGTTGGGCCCCCCTCCGGGAGCGGACGGGCGTTGACGTCGCGCCCGAGCTCCTCAGCCGCTATCGCGAGCGTGCGCACCGGCGCGGTCAGACGCCTCACGGCCCACACCGTCAGCAGCCCCGCAGCGAGCGACATTAGCAGGAACGCCGAGAGGAACGTCACCGAATGCCAGGGGCGGGCGGGCGGGATCGGCACCAGGATATCGAGCCACGGCCCGTCGCGCAGGCGCATCCCAATCGCCATCTCGCCGAAAATGGGACCGCCCCGCACGATGTATTCGCGCGGCCGCTCGCCCGCCGGCATCGGCACAACCTGCATGTTGGCGCGCAGGTCGCGGATCAGCGGGATCGGCGTGAGCGGCAGATTATCGAGCGGCGCGTCGTTCGAGAGACTTACGCGCAGACCCGAGCGGTGATCGAACTCCCGGCTCACGGCCTCGCGTTGGTCGGGCGGCGCAAGAGCGACGTTGCGGTAGACGTTCATCGCCCGCTGCGCCGTTTCTCGCAGCTGCGCGAGGCGCTGCAGCTCGATGCGGTCGAACGCGTGGATCGTCAGGCCGGCGATCTGAACCAGCGCGAGTCCGGCGACCAGCACGACCGCAGTACGGGTGGCGAGGCTGCGCGGCCAGATGTGCAGCGTCATCCCCGTTCGACGGCCGCCGCCAGCACGTAGCCGCCGCCGCGCACCGTCTTGATCAGCTGCGCGCGCCGCCCGTCGTCATCGAGCTTGCGCCGCAGCCGGCTGATTGCGACGTCGATCGCCCGGTCGAACGGGCCGCCCTGACGGCCGCGCAGAAGATCGAGCAGCATGTCCCGTGTCAGCACGCGGTTGGCCCGGTCGACCAGCGCCACCAGCAAGTCGTACTCGCCGCCGGTGAGCGGCACCTCGACGCCTTCAGGGTTGAGCAGGCGGCGGCGCGGCGGGTCGAGCGTCCAGCCGGCGAAGCGGATCGGCTGCGCCTGCGCCTCGCCCTTGCGCTCCGACACGTCGCCGGTCCGGCGCAGCACCGCACGCACCCGGGCGAGCAGCTCGCGGGGGTTGAACGGCTTGGGCACGTAGTCGTCGGCGCCCAACTCGAGGCCGATGATGCGGTCGGTTTCCTCGCCCATGGCGGTCAGCATCACGATCGGCACGTTCGATTGGCTGCGCAGCCATTTGGCGAAGTCGAGACCGCTCTCGCCCGGCAGCATCAGGTCGAGCACCACCAGCTGGAAGTGCGCGTTCGGCACCGCCCGCCGCGCCTCTCGCGCGTCGCGCACGGCGGTGACGCGGAATCGGTGGCGCTCCAGAAACCGCGCCAGCAGCTCGCGGATCTCGCGATCGTCGTCGACGATCAGGATATGCGGCGGTGTGCCGTTCGCCGCCGTGCTCGGGGACTGTTCCATGCCGTATAGATAATCAAAGGGCGCGTTCTATGGCAGGGCACGTTGCAGTCCGTTGCTTTGTCTCTCAGCCCTTTGCCTTGTCACTCAGCCCTTGAGGAAGCCATCCAGCAGGGGCGACCAGACCGCGGTGCCGGGTCCGCTGAACATCCAGACATGCCCATCGCCCTCCGGGGAGGCGGGCGCCGCGAACTCCGCCTTGCCCCCTGCCCCGGTGAACGCAGCGAGCATCGCGCGCGCCAGCTCCGGGGGAAACACCGGATCGTTGCTCGCGTAGATCCAGAGTGTGGGGACGCGGGTCGTCTTGCCGAAGGTTCCGGCCGCGTCGACCAGGAGATCCGGGCGGCAGACATGGCCGGTCTCCGACGCCGCGTGTCCGCCCATGCCGCCGTCCACGTCGATCACCGCCGCGAGATCGGTATTCGCCGGGACACTGGCGAAGGCGAGCGCCGCCCATCCGCCCTCGTCCTCGCCGGCCACGACGAGCCCGTGGGGCCGGACATCCGGTGACTTCTCGAGATAATCGGCCACCGCGGCGATGTCGCGGGCCGCCTCGAAGCCCGATTTCACGTAGTCGGGGCTCGCGCAGGAGCCGGGATCGGCCGCCCAGCCCGCGTCGCTGCGCCCGTAGCCTCGGCGCAACGGCAGAGCCACGACATAATCGTGATCGAGGAACCAGCGCGGCAGCGGACTGTCGCAACCGGCGACGCCGATCTCCGCCCGGTCCTCGCCAGGCTGCGCCGCCGCGTGATTTAGGATTGCGAGCGGAAACGGACCTTTCCCCGTCGGACGGCACACGCGCGTCGCGATCGTGGTGATCGCGCCCACCGCGTCGGTTTCCGGCACGTCGAGCGACTGCTCCGCCCGCAGCGGCGGCGGTGGCGCGGTCAGCGTCTGCTCGTCGGGTGGCGCGGGTCCGGGTCCGCACCCGGCCAGAGCGGCGAGCCCGGTCGCGGCGGCCGCATGCGCGAGGCGACGCACGCGCTCAGCCTTTCTCCCGCATGAGCCGCGCCTTGTCGCGCTGCCAGTCGCGGGCGGCGATGGCGTGCCGCTTGTCCTCCTTCTTGCGTCCCTGACCGACGCCGAGCGTCACCTTGGCGAGCCCCCGGTCGTTGAAGTGGATGTCGAGCGGGACCAGCGTGTTGCCGTCGCGCGCGACCGCCCCCAGCAACTGCGTCCGCTCCTTGCGCTTGACCAGCAGCTTGCGCGGCGCGCGCGGCTCGAAGCGCGAGAGCACGCCGCCCTGGTATTCGGGGATATACGCATTGAACAGATAAAGCTCCCCTTCCCGCTCCCCGGCCCAGGCCTCGGTGAGCGTCGCGCGGCCATGGCGCAGGCTCTTCACCTCCGGTCCTCGCAGGACGAGGCCGGCCTCCACGGTCTGTTTTATCGTGTAATCGAACCGGGCCTTGCGGTTCTGCGCGGCGATGCCGTGCGCAATCAGGCCCGATCTCTTCCGCGTCTTGCTGTCGGCCATGCGTCCCTAGTTCAGCAGGCCCACGTCGGTCATCGCGCCGCGCACGCGCGCCTTCGCCGCATCCGCGACCGGCGCGAGCGGCAGTCGGCAGCGTTCGGAGGTGTGGCCCAGCAGGCTCGCCGCGTACTTCACCGGGCCGGGGCTCGTTTCGACGAACAGCGCGTCGTGCAGCGGCACGAGGCGGTTCTGGATCGACATGGCATCCCGCAGTCGTCCGTCCTGCCAAGCGGCGTGCATCTCGCTGCACAGGCGCGGCGCCACGTTCCCCGTGACGCTGATACAGCCCACGCCGCCCGCGGCCAGGAACGCGATTGCGGTGTGGTCCTCGCCGGAGAGCTGGCAGAACGCCTCCCCGCAAGCACGGCGGGTATGGAGCGGGCGGGCGAGATTCGCGGTCGCATCCTTCACGCCGACGATGTTCGGATGCTTGGCCAAGCGCGCCATCGTCTCGACGCTCATGTCGATCACGCTGCGCGGCGGGATGTTGTAGATGATGATGGGCAGGTCCACCGCATCGGCGATGGCGGTGAAGTGCAGGTACATCCCCTCCTGCGTCGGCTTGTTGTAGTAGGGCGTCACCACCAGCGCCGCGTCCGCCCCGGCCTTCTTGGCGTGGCGGGTCAGCCCGATCGCCACTTCGGTGTTGTTTGACCCGGTCCCGGCGATCACCGGCACGCCGCGGCCCTTCGCCGCCTCGATCACCACTTCGACCACGCGCTTGTGCTCGTGATGGCTGAGCGTCGGGGACTCGCCAGTCGTCCCGGTCGGGACCAGCCCGTTGGTGCCTTCGCGGATCTGCCACTCCGCGAACTCGGCCACCGCCTTCTCATCGACCGAGCCGTCTTCGCGCATCGGCGTGATGAGGGCGACGAGCGATCCCTTGAACATTGTGTTGCATCCCTCCGGAGCGAGCGCTGGAAGCTAGGCGCGCGGATGATGCGTCGCAAGCCGCGGCGGGTTAGAACCCGGGCATGCGGATTTGCTTCCCCCGTCCGGCCCGCTGGGCCATCGCCGTCCTCTTCTGCGCGGGAATCGCGCCGGCCTACGCCCAGGATGTCCTCTCCCTGGTACGCGCGGGCAACTGGCCCGCCGCGGACGCTGCCGCCGCGCAGGAGGCCGATCCGGTCGCCCGCAAGCTGGTCCTGTTCTACCGCCTGGAGACCCCGAACGCCGCATCGCTCGACGAGCTGACCGCCTTGCTCGACAGCAGCCCCGATTGGCCCCAGCGCGCGCTGCTCACCCGCCGCCGCGACGAGGCGCTCGCCGCCGAACCGGACACCGCCGCCGTCATCCGGGTATGCGACCACAACAGCCCGGCGATCGCCGCCGCCGCCCTACTCCGCTGCGCCGACGCCGACGCGCAGGCCGGCCGCGCCGACGCGGCGGTGGCGGCGGCCAGGCGCGCTTGGATCGACGGGCCTTCCGATCCGGCGTGGGAAACCACGGTCGCGCAACGCTGGGCCGCCGGGATCCGCCCGGAGGATCAGCTCCGCCGCTTCGATCGCCTCGCGGCCGTCGACGTGCCGGGCGCGCGCCGTCAGTTCCTTCGCCTTGACGCCGCGGACCGCCCGGTCGCCGCGGCCCGTCTCGCGCTCAAGACCGACGATGCGACCGCGGCAACGCTGCTCGCCGCCCTGACTCCGACCCAGCGCAGCGACCCGGCCATCATGTTGGAGACAGCGCGCTGGCTGCGCCGGACCGGGCGGGACGACGAGGCCCTCGCGCTTTGGTCGGGCAGCGGTACGGCCGCCGAACAGGCCGTCCGGGAGGATCGCCGCGCGGCTTTCTGGGACGAGCGCAACATCCTCGCCCGCCGCCGTCTGCACAGCGGCGACAATCAGGGCGCCTTCGCGCTGGCGTCCGCGCACGCGCCCTATGCGTCCGAGCAGCGCGCCGACGCCGCGTTCCTCGCCGGCTTCATCGCGCTGCGGCGGCTCGGTGACCCGGCCGGAGCGGCGCGCCGGTTCGCAACGCTGACGCAAGACTTCAAGGCCGCCCTGACCGTCAGCCGCGGCTATTTCTGGCTCGGCCGCGCGGACGCCGCTGCCGGCGACCAAGTCGCCGCGCGCGTGGCCTATCAGCACGCCGCCGCCTACCCCAGCACGTTCTACGGCCAGCTTGCCGCCGTGGTGCTCGGCGACGGGGCCGCCCTTCCCGCCCGGATCCGCGCGCAGGCGGATCCGTCGGCCGACACCGCCGAGGTCGTCGCCTTCGCCGGCCGCGAGCTGGCCCGCGCCGCCGCGCTGCTGGTTGCTTGGGGAGATCCCCGCCGCGCGGCGCCGTTTCTCCTCCGACTCAATGACGTTGCGCCGGACGCGGTCGACCGCGCGCTGGACGGCAAGCTGGCCGCCGGCTTCGCTCTGCCCGATGTGGCCGTCTGGATCGCGCGGCGGGCCGGCCGTGACGGCACCGTCCTCATCGAGACCGGCTGGCCGGATGCGGTGACCGTGCCGCCCGACGCAGGCGTCGATCCGGCCCTCGCCCTCGGCATCGTGCGGCAGGAGAGCAGTTTCGATCCAAGCACCGTCAGCCCCGTCGGCGCGCGCGGGCTGATGCAGCTCATGCCGGGCACCGCGACGGAAACGGCGCGGCAGCTTCGCCTGCCGGTCGTGCTCCCCGCCCTGCTGACCGATCCATCCTACAACCTGCAGCTCGGAACCACCTATCTCCGGAAGCTGCTCGACCGCTATGACGGATCGGTCCCGCTCGCGGTCGCCGCCTACAACGCGGGGCCGACGCGGGTCGCCGACTGGATCGGCGCGAGCGGCGATCCGCGCGCGAGCGGCGCCGATGTGGTCGACTGGCTGGAGCTGATCCCGATCGGCGAGACGCGGAACTACGTTCAGCGTGTCATCGAAAACACCGTGATCTACCGCGCCAAGTTGAGCGAGACGGAAGACCATCCGCTCGCCCAATGGCTGAGGTGACGCGGCGGCCCGCGCTCGCCCGCATCGTCGCCAGCGGCTTCGGCATCGGCTATGCGCCGTTCGCGCCCGGCACGTTCGGCTCACTGCTCGGTCTCGCGATCGGCGCCGTGTTGCTCACCGCCTCGCCGGAATGGCTCCCGCTCGGCATCCTGACCGCGATTGTCGCTGGATATGCCGCCATTCGCGTCGCGGACGCGGAAGACGATCCCGGCTGGGTCGTGATCGACGAAGTCGCCGGCCAGATGATCGCGCTGCTGCCGCTCGCGCGCGCCTCGCTCGCCGGTCTCACCGCGGCGTTCTTGCTATTCCGGCTGTTCGACATCGCAAAACCTGGTCCTGTCGGATGGCTCGATCGGCGCCACGACGCGCTCGGCGTCATGGCCGACGATCTCGCGGCGGGCGCGCTGGCGGCGATCGTCATCTGGGCCGCGCTCGCAGTCCTCACCAAAAACGCGAGTTGATTACAGATGCCAATTAAGCCCAGCATCCCCCAATGAACGAGTCGAGCCCCGTTGCCGGAGCCGGGCCGGCGCCACTCCCGACCGTCCAGGAGCGCCGCGACGCCGGCCAGGAGCGCCGCCGCGTCCTGCCCCGTAGCGCACACGCGGAATGGACGCCAGCCGCCCACCGCACCGACCCGGTGCGCATCCTCGAGGAGCAGAATGCGTCCCGGATTCCCGCTCTCGTCCCGCTGCGGATGGGACGGATGAAGGTGGACGCGCTCGCCTTCCTGCGCGGAGCGGCGGCGATCATGGCGGCCGATCTCGGGTCGATACCGAACAGCGGTCTCATCGTGCAGGCCTGCGGCGATGCCCATCTGCTGAATTTCAGCACGTTCGCGTCGCCGGAAGGGACGTCTCTGTTCGACGTCAATGACTTCGACGAGACATTGCCCGCGCCCTTCGAATGGGATCTCAAGCGCCTCGCCGCCAGCTTTGCGGTCGCCGGCCGGGTGCACGGACTGGGTGAAAAGGCATGCCGCGCACTCGTCCGACGCAGCGCGCACGCCTACCGGCGCATGCTCGACGAACTCGCGAGCGTGCCGCCGCTGGACGCTTGGCGCGCGCGCATCGATCTCGACGCCGCGGTGGAAGACATCGGCGACCGCGACGTGCGCAAGCAGATCCGCATCCAGGCGCACCAGGCGGTGCAGGCGAGCCGCGACGCCCACCGCCATCTCGTCGCACGGGACGGCACGCTGCGCCTCCCCGAGCGCCCCCCGGCGGTCTATCGCTTGGGGCCGGAGGAGCACGTGGCCCATGTCGCCTTCGCGTCCTTCCTGGCCTCGCTCGCGGAGGAGCGGCGCGTGCTGGTCGAGCGCTACCGGTTGCACGACGTGGCGTTCAAGGCGGTCGGCGTCGGCAGTGTCGGAATGTTCGCCGCCATCGGCCTGTTCGCGACCGCCGACCACGAAGTGCTCCTGCTGCAGCTGAAGGAGGCGCAGCGTTCCGTGCTGGCGCCGTATGCCGGCGACAGCGCTTATGCCAACCAGGGCCAGCGCGTCGTGGTGGGCCAGCGCATGATGCAGGCCGCAGCCGATGTGTTTCTCGGCTGGAACGACGCATCCGTCGACAATCGGCATTTCTACGTCCGCGGGGTTAAGGATTCGCGGCTCGCGGGGGTCGGAACCTCGCTCGAAGCGAGCGGGTTGCCATTCTACGCAAGGCTCTGCGGCCGTACGCTCGCGCGCAGCCATGCCCGCTCCGGCGATGCGGCGATGATCTCCGGCTATCTCGGCAACAGCGACAGCTTCGACGACGCGATCGCCGAGTTCGCGCTCGCCTACGCCGATCAGACGAAGGCGGATCACGAAGCCTTCGTCGCCGCGATCAAGAGCGGCCGCATCGAGGTCGCGGACGACCCGAAGCGATGATCGACGATGCTATTCTGCGCGCAGCGGAGGAACTGCTCGCCGCTGGCCGTGCGGCGCGGCTTCAGATCGCGACGGCGGAGAGTTGCACCGGCGGATTGATCGCAGCGACCCTGACGGCGATCGCCGGCAGTTCGGACGTGGTCGACCGTGGATATGTGACGTACTCGAATGCGGCGAAGACGGAGCTGCTCGGCGTGCCGGCTCCGCTGATCGCGACGATGGGCGCGGTGAGTGAGCAGGTGGCACGCGCGATGGCGGAGGGCGCGCTGAACCGTGCGCGCGTCGCGCTCGCGGTCGCGGTGACGGGCATCGCGGGCCCGGGCGGCGGGACCACGGAGAAGCCGGTCGGGCTCGTTTGGTTCGGATTGGCGCGGGCCGGGCGGGACACGCAGACTTTGCGGCGCGTATTTCCTGGCGACCGAACCGAGGTGCGGAGGGCGACCGTCGTGCAGGCGATCGCGATGATGCGGCAGGCGTGCTGAGGCGGGCCTGACGTGCGGTATGCACCTAGGCTGGCGGTCGACCGTTTTCGCCGCGCGGAAGCTCCGCGCGATTCGACGCCGCGGCGAAACGCTCACAAAACGTATCAACGCTCGGCTCGATCGCGGCAGCCCGTAAGTG
>DATAPS010000105.1:0-3234 GCA_036265085.1 Acetobacteraceae bacterium
CACATCTCCTGCATGATCGTCGACGAGGCTCGGGTGGTGAACCCGGCACCCGCAATCGCCGCGTGCAGCCGCTCAACGCGCGGCGAAAGCGTGCCGTCGCGTTCGCCGTAGGCAAGCT
Source organism: Acetobacteraceae bacterium (assembly GCA_036265085.1). GTDB lineage: Bacteria > Pseudomonadota > Alphaproteobacteria > Acetobacterales > Acetobacteraceae > DATAPS01. Next base: position 119 of record DATAPS010000105.1, read on the forward strand.
CCTGCATCAGCGCGAGCTGCACAATGCTCCCTTCATTGTCGAGCGTCGTTGCTACGATGCAGACACCCCCGAGGACCGCGTCCGCGCCGAACTGCGCCGTCAGCACGTCGAGATGGCGCATTCCGTTCAGCACAGGAACAATCATCGTCGCCGGGCCGACCGCGGGCGCGACGTCCTTGACCGCCGCCTCAAGCGCAAATGCCTTGACCGTCAGAAGGACGGCATCGAACGGGCCTTCGACGCGGTCGGCGGTCACCACCTTCGGATGGATCGTGGCGTCGCCGTGTGGGCTCACGATCCGCAGACCGTCGCGGGCAAGCTGCTCCGCCCGCCGCCCACGCACAAGGAATACAACGTCGCGTCCCGCCTGTGCGAGCCGCCCGCCGAAATAGCCGCCGGTCGCCCCGGCACCGACTACCAGGAGCCGCATGCTCAACCCCCCGCCACGCAGGAGTGGCGGCTGGCGGCGATTGCGTCCTCGACGTCGCGCAGCTTGTCCTTGCCGAAGAAGATCTCGTCGCCCACGAAGAAGGTCGGCGAGCCGAACGTGCCGCGATCGACGGAACGCTGCGTGTTCGCGAGCAGCTCGTCCTTGACGTCCTGCGCCTGGGCGAGCGCGAACAGAGCGTCGGCGTCGAACCCGGATTCGATCAGAGCCGCGCGCAGCACCGCCGGATCGTCGAGCTTCTTGGGATCGGCCCACATGTGGCGAAAGACCTCGTCGACATAGCGCTCGAAGATGCCGAGCCGCTGGGCCGCCACGGCGCCCCGCATGAGAGCGAGGGTGTTGACCGGGAAGAACGGGTTCGAGGTGAAGCGCGTGATGCCGTGGCGGGCGACGAACCGGCGCGTTTCGAGCCGATCGTAGTCGGGCTTATTGCGGATGCCGGCGAAGGCTTCCGCGGGGGAGCGGTTGCCCGTCAGCTTGTAGACCCCGCCCAGCAGGATCGGCACGTAGACGAAGCGTGCGCCCGTCCGCTGCTCGATCCCCGGGACCACCAGGTGCGCGAGATAGGCGTTCGGGCTGCCGAAGTCGAAGTGGAATTCCACGTTGCTCATCGTCTCACCACTTCTCGCCAAAGGGACGGATCTCGAGCTCCGACGACCATGCGTCGCGCGGCTGCTGGTAGAGGCGCCAGTATGTCTCCGCCACCGCTTCCGGGCGCATCAGCCGGTTCGGGTCGAGGTTGCGCAGCGTCTCCTCGCCCTCGCGTTCGCGGATCCGCTCCCGCACCCAGGCGGTGTCGACGCCGGAATCGATAACGAGGTGCGCGACATGGATGTTCTTCGGGCCAAGTTCACGCGCGGCGCTCTGGGCGACGGCGCGGAGGCCGAACTTCGCAGCGGCGAATGCGGCGTAGCCGGCTCCGCCGCGCAGGCTTGCGGTGGCGCCGGTGAAGAAGATCGCGCCGCGGCCACGCGGCAGCATCAGCCGCGCCGCCTCCCGCCCACTGAGGAAGCCTGCGTAGCACGCCATCTCCCAGACCTTGCGGAACACGCGCTCGGTTGTGTCAAGCAGGGGGAAGTTGACGTTGGCGCCGATGTTGAAGATGCAAACTTCGAGTGGCGCCGTGCGGTCGGCGTCTTCGAGAAACGAGGTGATGTCGGCTTCCTGGCGTGCATCGAGTGACCGGGCGTGGATGCGGCCGCCTGTGCCTTCAATCTCCGCGACGAGCGGCGCCAGCTTCTCCCCGTTGCGCCGGCCCGCGAAGATGGTGAACCCCTCGGCCGCGAACCGCTTGGCGATTGCGCCCCCGATGAAATCCCCGGCGCCGATGACGGCGGCCGTCGCATTGATGGGTTCCACGCTTCTCTCCCTTCCGACCGCCTGGAAAGTTAGATAAGTTCTATTTTAGAACTCGTCAAGGCAGCAAAACGCGCCAAGAGGTGACTGGGCGCGCGCAGGGGCGTGCGCCGGACGGCGGGACCGGATCGTCGGACGATGTGCAGCCGCGCGCGCTAGTCTAGGCCGCCGTGCGGGACCGGCGCGGCTTGCCGGTGCGTGTCGGGGCGGCGGCAGCCGGCGCCTGCTCCGGCGCGGCCACGCTCCGCACTGGGACCGCGCCCGGCCCGGGCACGACGCGCACCTCGCGGGGATTGACCGCCGTGCCGCAGGTCGAGCAGGTCAGTACTGGATCGAACTGATGCCCGCAGACGAGATGCTGGTGCAGCAGCGGCCTGCCCTGCTTCCCGGCGGTATAGCTGTCGCCCCAATGCACAATGCTCATCAGCACCGGGTAGAGGTCGAGGCCCTTCTGGGTCAGCCGGTATTCGTAGCGTACCGGCCGTTCGCGATAGGGCACTTTCCGCAGCACGCCGCTATCCACCAGCTTTTTGAGCCGATCCGCCAGGATATGCCGGGTGATGTGAAGACGAGCCTCGAAATCGTCAAAGCGGCGGATCTGGAGGAAGCAATCACGCAGGATAAGCAGGGTCCAGCGGTCGCCAATCACCGCGACCGTCCGCGCAACCGAACAAGGCTCTTCCGCCAGTCTATCCCAACGCATCGATGTTCCCATTCCAGCCCTGCCAGCAGGTGGGTTCTACAACGGTACTCTGCCAGAGAGCTAGCCAGACGACCGGGCGAGGAAGGCGGTGAAGATCGCCTGCGCCTCCGGCGAGGCACGGCGTTCGGCGAAGAGCGCCTCCTCCCGCGCCTTGTGCGCGAGCACGGCGTCCAGATCGCGCTTCAGCAGCGCCCTCGTCTGGGCGACCGCCTGAGGCGGTTTGGCGGCGATGGAACGGGCCGCCTCGAGCGCACTCGGCACCAGCCCGGCCGGCATGGTCGACCACGCGCACAGACACTACGGCATCGCGGATGCGGCAGAGTGGAACGAACGCTTCCTTGCCGATAATGGCACGGCACAAGGAGCGGCGGGCCGCCGCCAACGCCCAATGAGCGCGGACATCCTGCGCCGGTATCTGGCGAGCCAAGGCATGGCCGCCCAACTGACCCACCGGCGCGCGCACTACCCCTCTCGCATCCAGGCTGCACCAACGGCTGCGCGCGGCACTCACCGCGCCGGTCGGCCGCCGGTCCCGGTCCGCGCCACCGGGAGCGTTTCGGACCGCCTGGGGATGGCGGCGTATCAGCCGCGCGCGATATCGAAAGGCGG
>DATAPS010000106.1:0-2414 GCA_036265085.1 Acetobacteraceae bacterium
TCGGCGGCAGCCCTGTGATCGCCGATCTCGCGCGCATGCCGCATTTGCTGGTGGCCGGCACGACAGGCTCGGGCAAGTCGGTCGGCATCAACGCGATGATCGTCTCGCTGCTCTATCGGCTCTCGCCGGACCAGTGCCGCCTGATCCTGATCGATCCGAAGATGCTGGAGCTGTCGGTCTATGACGGCATCCCGCATCTGATGGCGCCGGTGGTCACCGATCCGAAGAAGGCGGTGACCGCGCTGAAATGGACGGTGCGGGAGATGGAGCGCCGCTACCGCGCCATGAGCCAGCTCAGCGTCCGCAACATCGCCGGCTACAACGAGCGGGTGCACGAAGCGCGCGCCAAGGGCGAGATGATCTCCCGCCGCGTGCAGACCGGCTTCGACCCCGAGACCGGCAAGCCGATATTCGAGGAAGTGCCGCTCGCGCTCGAGCCGCTGCCGTTCATCGTCGTGGTGATCGACGAGATGGCGGACCTGATGATGGTTGCCGGCAAGGAGATCGAGGCGGCGGTGCAGCGGCTCGCGCAGATGGCCCGCGCGGCCGGCATTCACGTCGTCATGGCGACGCAGCGGCCGTCGGTCGATGTGATCACCGGCACGATCAAGGCGAACTTCCCCACCCGCATCAGCTTCCAGGTGATCAGCAAGTTCGACAGCCGCACCATCCTCGGCGAACAGGGGTCGGAGCAGCTGCTCGGCCAGGGCGACATGCTCTACATGGCGGGCGGCGGCCGCATCGTGCGCGTGCACGGGCCGTTCGTGACGGACCGCGACGTCGAGGAGATCGTCGCGTTCCTCCGCGAGCAGGGCGAGCCCGCCTATCTCGAGGAGGTCACCGAGACGCCGGACACCGACGGCGACGACGGCGGCCTGTCCATGTCGGGTATCGCCGGCGCGAGCGAAGGCGAGAAGGGGCTGTTCGACCAGGCGGTCGATCTCGTCTCGCGCGAGGGCAAGGCGAGCACCAGCTTCATCCAGCGCCACCTGCAGATCGGCTACAACCGCGCGGCGCGGCTGATCGAGCAGATGGAGAAAGAGGGGATCGTCGGGGCGGCGAACCACGTCGGCAAGCGCGAGGTGCTCGTGCGGCGCGCCGACGACGATTGATCAATCGAACGGTAGGCCGACGTAGTTCTCCGCAATCGTGGTCATTCCGGCACGCGAACCGGTGACGTAATCCAGCTCTGCGAGCTGCATCCGCCGCTCGAAGGCCGGGGCATTCTCGAACCGGTGCATCAGGCTCGTCATCCACCAGCTGAAACGCTCCGCCTTCCAGATCCGGCGCAAGGCGGTGTCGGAATACGAGTCGAGGCCACGGTCGTCGTGGCGGCGGTAGTGCTCGGTCAGCGCGCTGGCGAGCAGCCGGACGTCGGCGAAAGCGAGGTTCATGCCTTTCGCGCCGGTTGGCGGAACGATGTGCGCGGCGTCGCCGACGAGAAACAGCGATCCGCAGCGCATCGGCTCGACGACGTAGCTGCGCATCGCGGTGACGCCCTTCTGCAGGATCGGCCCTTCCTGCAGCACGAACCCCTGATCGTCGGCGAGGCGGGTGTGCAGTTCCGCCCAGATGCGGTCGTCGGACCACGCCTCCGGGTCCTCGTCGGGGGCGCATTGCAGATAGAGGCGGCTCGTCGTCGGCGACCGCATCGACAGCAGGGAGAAGCCGCGGGGGTGGTTGGCATAGATCAGCTCCTCGCTCGCCGGCGGCACCTCGGCGAGGATGCCGAGCCAACCGAACGGGTAGATCTTGTCGTAAACGGTCAGGTGCCCCTCCGGCATCGTCGGGCGGCAGATGCCGTGGAAGCCGTCGCATCCCGCGATCACGTCGCATTCCAGCGTCTCCGGCCGCCCGTCGCTGCGGGTGAACCGGATTCTCGGGGAGCCGGTCTCGAAATCCCCGACCGCGACGTCGCTGACCTCGAACAGGATCTGTCCTTGGGCGGCGAGCCGGGTGGCCACGAGGTCCTTCACCACCTCATGCTGGGCATAGACCGTGACGACCTTGCCGTCGGTCAGTTCGGTGAGCGGAATCCGGTGGCTCCGCTTGTCGAAACGCATCACGATGCCACCGTGGACAAGCCCCTCCCGGTCCATGCGGGCGCCGACGCCGGTTTGGCGGAGCAGCTCGGCCGAGCCGTGCTCGAGCAGGCCGGCGCGCTGGCGGTGCTCAATATGTGCGCGATCGCGCGTTTCGAGGACCACGCTCTCTATCCCCTCCAGGTGGAGCAGGTGCGAAAGCAGCAATCCGGAGGGGCCGGCGCCGACAATGCCGACTTGGGTGCGCATAAGGGATCGATCTCCGATGGATGGCGAATCAGGACAGGTGCGGATCGGAATCTCGGGCTGGACCTACCCGCCCTGGCGCGGCGTCTTCTTCCCTAAGGGATTGGTGCAGAAACGCGAACTGAC
>DATAPS010000107.1:0-6740 GCA_036265085.1 Acetobacteraceae bacterium
ACCATCGCTGGTCTGAAAGATTCGAGCGGGGATCTCGGCAATTTCCGCTACGTCCTCGCCGATACCGCCGACGTGAAGGGCTTCTTCGTGATGACCGGCGGCGAGCTCGACGTCGATGCCGCGCTGCTGATGGGCGCGCACGGCTGCGTCCCTGGCCTCGGCAATGTCGATCCCGCCGGCTACGTCCGCCTCTGGGACGCGGCCCGGCGCGGCGACTGGGAAGCGGCGCGGCGCGAGCAGGAGCGCCTCTGCCGGCTGTTCGACATCATCCGCCCCGGCCTGCCGCGCGCGAGCGTCGGCGCGGCGGGGGTGGGCGGGTTCAAGACAGCGTTGCGCGCCATGGGCGTGATCGCCGGCAACGCCATGGCCCGGCCGCAGCGGTCGCTCGATGACGGCGAGGCGGCGCAGGTCGTGGAGGTGCTGCGATCGGTCGGGCTTCTGGCGGCGCGCGTTCCGGAGACTGCCGTTCACGCATGATGCGGACGCTCATGATCGCCTCTCCGCTCGAAGCGGAGAACGTCGCGCGCATCCGGGCGGCGGCGCCGGGACGGATCGAGATCATCTACGAACCGGAGCTTCTGCCGCAGGCACGCTTCGAAGCCGACCACAAGGGCGCGCCGTTCGTCCGCGACGCCGCCCGTTGGCGCGCCCTGCTCGCGCGGGCGGAGATCCTCTGGGACCTCCCGGACGCCACCGACCTGGCCGCCGCAACGGCGCTGCGCTGGGTGCAGACCACCAGCACCGGCGTCGGTCAGTCGGTCGCCGCACTCGGCCTCGCGCCTGACGTCGTCGTCACCACTGCGCGCGGCGTCCATGCGCGGCCGCTCGCCGAGTTCGTGTTCATGGCGCTGCTCGGCCACTGGCGAGGGCGCGAATATCTCCGCCGCGAGCAGCAGGCCCGGCGCTACGTTCGCTACTGCGGCGAGGAAGTCGCCGGACGTTCGTTGGCCATCATTGGCGCCGGCGACCTCGCCCGCGGCTGCGCACGACTCGCCCGCGCCCTCGATATGACCGTCGTCGCGGTCGCGCGCGATCCCGCCAAATCGCGCGCGCATGCCGATCTGTTCGACGCCGTTGTGCCGAGCGACCGCGCGGCGCTGCACGCGGCTCTGGCGCGGGCGGACGCCGTCGTCGTCACCGTCCCGCACACGCCGGGCACAGCCGCGATGATCGACGCCGCCGCTTTTGCCGCGATGAGGCGGGGCGCCGCGTTCGTGAACATCGCGCGGGGCCAGGTGGTGGACGAGGACGCGCTGATCGCCGCTTTGCGCACCGGCCATATCGGCTTCGCCGCACTCGACGTCGCCGCCACCGAGCCGCTTCCGGCTGAGAGCCCGCTGTGGGACATGGAGAACGTCCTCATCAGCCCGCATTCAGCGAGCACCGTTCACGGCGAGAATGCCCGCATTGTCGAGATTTTCACCGACAACCTCGCGCACTGGCTCGCCGGCCGGCCGGAGCGGATGCGCAACATCCTCGACCGGACGTTGATGTATTGATCCCGGCCGCACGATCCGGCCGGGGGTGCGCAGTTCGCGCCCGCCCTACCGTGTCGCTAAATGCTTCTCCATGAGCGGCGCCAACAACCCCCAGCCCCCGTTCGTCGCCAGATTTCCGCCGTCCATCGGAATGATCGCGCCGGTGATCCAGTCCGCCGAATCCGACGCCAGCCAGATCGCCAGCCCCTTGATGTCGTCCGGCTGGCCGAAGCGGCCCGCGGGGATGCCGCGGAGAAAAGTGTCGCGCAGCCACGGGTCCGCCTCCATGCGCGGTCCCAGCCCGTTGGCGCCGAGCACCTGTGCCGGCAGGATGCAGTTCACGCGAACGCCGCGCCCGGCCCATTCCGTACTCAGCTCGCGTGTCATCTGGATCACCGCCGCCATCGCCATGCCGTAGACCGACTGCGCGCGGCCGAGCGAGCTGACCCCCGCGATCGAGCCGATGCTCATGATGCAGCCCTTGCCCTGCGCCAGCATCCGCCGCCCGGCGAGCTGACAGGTGTAGTATCGGCTGATCACCAGATTGTGGAACGTCGTGCGGATGTCGTCGAGCGCAATGTCCTCCGCCGCCCCGGCCTTCGCCTCGCCCGCGACGTTCCCGAGAATGTCGACCCGGCCGAACTCCCGATCGACGGTGGCGAAGACGCCGTCGATATGACCGGTGTCGGTCACGTCGCCCGCGATCGGCAGCGCGCGGCGGCCGAGCTGCGTGACGGCATGCGCCGTCGCCTCGATGCCGGCCTTGTTGCGGTCGAGAAGCACGGCATTCGCCCCGGCTTCCGCAAGCGCCATGGCCATCGCGCGGCCCATGCCTTGCGCGCTACCCGTGATGACCGCCGTGCGGCCGGTCAGATCGAACAGCTTCATGACGTCTCTCCCGGGGGCCGCCGAATCGAACGGCATTTTCCGTCGCGGCCCCGATCCATGATGATCGACCGGACCGCCGATGGCGAGCGGTGCGCCGCGGTTGAGGAGCGATCCGGCGCCCCGTAACATCCTCTTGCCGCGTCTCCGGTCGGGCAGACCCGGAGGCCGGGCGAGAAGGGCAGGACGCATGGCTTCGTTTCGAGATCTTGTCGCCGCGGCACACGCCAGGGCTCAATCGCAAGCACAGATCACCGACCGGAAGACGCGAAGAGAGGAAACGATTCTCGGGCTACTGGCCACGCCGGATTTCTTCCCCGCGAAAATCGACTGGCAGCGCCAAGCCATCGTCTTCGCGCAGATGTCGCGGGAGTCGTTCCGCCGCTCCACGTTTCTCGACGAGCGCTTGGTTCGTGGCGGATCCGCCAGTTTCTCCGCGGGGCTTGCGGAGCTGTCGCCGAACTTCACGACCGAACAGGCGAAACGGCCCTCTCATTACATTCTCCACGGTGCGTTCTGCGGGTCAACCCTGATGGCACGCCACCTCGAGGAACTGCCTCATTGTTTCGTGCTCAAGGAGCCGGAATTGCTCGCGCAGCTCGCACGATCGGAAAGCAGCCGGTCCGAGGCCGCGGCGTTTGGTTCGTGGATGGACTGGTTCGAACTGTCCCTCTCGCTGCTCGCCCGCGCCTATCCCTCCGACACAGCCGTCGTGACCAAGGTGTGCGATGTGTGCAACTGGATGGGCAGTCGGTTGCTTGATCACGACGACCGGACCAAGATCGTGTTTCTCTCCAGCCCGCTGAAGACGTTCCTGCTCTCGGTTCTGAAGCGGGATGATCGTCGCAGGTGGTGTCGCGGCCGCGTCCGTCAGCTGCACGGGCATCTCGTCCAAATACCGTTCCTGACGGACATCTCCGTCGAAGACCTCAGCGACGGCCAGCGCGCCGCGGTCCTCTGGCTGCTGAACAGCTTTCTCTGCAACTCCTTGCTCGCGAGACCCGATGCGGACCGCGTCCGCTCGTTGAATAGTGAAGAGCTGATCCGGCGGCCGCTGGACAACCTATTTGACGCCGCGGACTTCTTCGGCCTTACGGACGACGAGGCCAACCAAGCGGCGCTGACCGCGCTGCGTCCCCTGTCGTATCACGCCAAAGATCTCCACCTGCCCTATGACGCGGCGAGCCGGGCAACCGACCTCGACGACGCCGTTGTGCGATTCGGCGGCGAGGTACGAGCGGCGATTTCGTGGACCGAACAGGTGGCGTCGGGATGGCTTCCCCAAAGTCCATTCCCGGTCGAATAATCTAGCCCTGCTCGACTGGCCGCCCGATCCATTGCGACATCAGCCATTTCTCACCGCGCGTCACGGGACGTCCCGCATGAAGCGTACGGCGGTCGAGCCGCCCGTCGAGGCCCACATTCCAGAAAAACACCGCGCTGCCCTTGCGTCCCTTCCACGACCCGTTGATCGCTGGAAACACGGTTTGGCCGCCCTCGTAATCGTCACTGAGAGAGGTCAGGAAGGTCAGCACCCGCTGGCGGAAATTCGGATCGTCCGGATCCTCGGGTGTGTCAAAGTGCGGGCGAAACTCCTCGCCCACCGCATAGTGCAGGATGTGCGGGCTTTCCATCGCCGACACCGGCAACCCCGTGACGTCGGCGATCCGGGCACGCACGACTGCGAACACGAGATCGCGGTCGGGTGCGGGGAACGAGGAGAGCGTGTTGGTGCGGCCGCTAGCGGTGCGCTGCCGGCCCTCCCTGTCTTCGTAGACCTGAGCGGGCTTCAGCCTGGGGCGCGCCCGCTCGATCATCCAGTCGCACATCTCCGGTGTGGCCATGTCTTTGATGACCGCCATTCGCGGCCGCTCCGAAATGTCCGAGCTGTGCGGGGGCTCCAGCCAATTCGCCAGATCGACGGAGCTGCGGAACCGTGACCACGGAGAATCCGGCACCGCTTTTCCCGCCAGAATCTCGTGCGCCAGCGTCCAATGCCCCGAAAGCCCCGCCAACTCGGCTTGCGCCAGACGCGAGCCCAGCTCAGCGGCGCGGACAAGATGATCGAGCGCAGCCGTCCAATCCTGCGCGACGCCGACGCCTTCCGCCGCCTTCACCGCCATGTCGTGGGCGGCATCGGCTTCCACCAGGAATGGTGTCGCGTCCTGCATGACGCAGACGTTAGCCCGGATTTCTCACCGAGAGTAGGTGTGCCGGACCCGCACGTCCGGCGAGCCGATCGCTGCCGCTAGACGCCCAGCAGCCGGTCGAGCGTGATCGGGAATTGCCGCACGCGCACGCCGGTCGCATGCCACACGGCATTCGCGATCGCCCCCGCCGTGCCGGTGATGCCGATCTCGCCGACGCCCTTGATGCCGAGCGCATTCACGTAGGGATCGTGCTCCTCGACCAGGATCGCCTCCATCGGCGGAATGTCCGCGTTCACCGGCACATGGTACTCGGCAAGATTGGCGTTCATCGGCCGCCCCGAACGCGGGTCCATCAACGCATGCTCGTGCAGCGCGAACGAGAGGCCCCAGATCATGCCGCCGAAATACTGACTCCGAACCATCCGCGGATTGATGATCCGCCCGGCGGCGAAAGCACCGACCAGCCGCGAAACACGGATCTGGCCCAGCTCCGGATCGACCTTCACCTCCGCAAACACGGCACCATGCGCGTGCATCGCGTACTGCTCTTGCGCCGCCGGATCGGGCGCTCCCTGCCCGCGTCCCTCGACGAAGGGGCGGCCGGCGCGCGCGAGAATGTCGGCGTAACTCTCGCCTCGGCTCTCATCATCGCGCCGCACGAGCCGTCCGTCTCGCCCGATGACGCCGGCATTGCCCGCGCCGAACAGCGGGGACCCCGCATCGGCCGTCGCGATCTCCGCAAGGCTCGCGATCGCGTCCGCCCCTGCACTGTAAATAGCGGACCCGGCCGTCGCGGTATGCCCCGAACCGCCCGCGATGCCCGCATCCGGAAGGTCCGACGTGCCGATTCTGAAGTCGAGTTTTTCCATGCTGAGACCGAGGGAATCCGCGGCAATCTGCGCGAGCGCGGTCCAGGCGCCCTGACCCATGTCATGCGCCCCGAGTTCCACAACGCCGCGCCCGTTGGCACGCAGCTCGGCGCGGGCGTGGCCCTGGAACATCAGAGCCGGAAAGCAGGCCGTGCCCATGCCCCACCCCACCAGGAAACCCGCCTCATCGCGCATCTGCCGCGGCGCGAGCGGCCGGCCAGCCCAGCCGAAGCGCTGGGCGCCTTGCGCGTAGCATTCCCGCAGCGCCTTCGAGGAGAACGGCTTGCCGGAGACCGGCTCGACCTCCGCGTAGTTCTTCAGCCGGAACTCGAGCGGGTCCATCCTGCAGGCGAGCGCCATCTCGTCCATCGCGCTCTCCAGCGCGATGCTGCCCGATGCCTCGCCCGGCGCGCGCATGAAGAACGGCGTGCCGGTATCGAGGCGGACCGCTTCGTAGGTCGTCGACAGCGCTGGCGCCGCATAAAGCGTGTGGACGGGACCGCCGGACGGTTCGAAGAAATCGTCGAACGTGCTCGACGCTGTCAGCGTGTGATGGGCGATCGCGGTGAGCGCGCCGTCCTTGCCGGCGCCGAGCCGCAGTGTCTGGCGGGTGGGCGCGCGATGGCCCACGGGCCCGAACATCTGCTCGCGCCGCGTCACCAGCTTCACCGGCCGGCCGGTCAGGCGCGCCGCCATGATGCCGAGGACATTCGGCGCCCAAACGGTCTTGGAGCCGAAACCGCCGCCGATATAAGGGGTGCGGACGTGGATGTTCGACGGATCGATCCCGAACAAGCCGGCCAATCGATACCGTGTCAATTCGATACCCTGCGTCGGCGTATCGATGGCCACCTGGTCGCCATCCCACTGCGCCACGACGGCGTGCGGCTCCATTGCATTGTGATACTGCGACGGCGTCTCGTAGGTGGCTGAGATCCGCCTATCCGCGGCGGACAGGCCAGCCTCGACGTCGCCCCGCTCGGTGCGTGGCTCTTCACCGGGGCCGACCACCGGCGGAACGAATGTGGCGGCTTCACCCAGCCCGACACGCACCGGCTCCGCTTCGTAGGACGGGCGAAGCAACGCCACTCCCTCGACCGCCGCCTCCAGCGTCTCCGCGATCACCACGGCGATCGGCTGATTGGCGTAGCGGACCCGATCGTCCTGCAGCAGGTCCAGCTTGAACATGAACGGCTCGCCTGTCTGGTCGGGATGGCGGGCGAGACGCGGCGCATTCGCGGGCGTCATCACCTCGACCACACGGGGATGCGCCTTGGCCGCCGCGACATCGAGGGACGTCACCCGGCCCCGCGCGACGCTACTGACCGCCATGACGGCATGCAGAAGCCCGGGCGGAT
>DATAPS010000108.1:0-6270 GCA_036265085.1 Acetobacteraceae bacterium
TTCAACGAGGCTTAACTGTCGAAGAGGTTCTTTGTTCCGCGAGAACCCCTTCAGATTCGGGTGCTTGGGCATCGGTTGCAGCGGTGCATGGGAACTCAACCAGACCGCAAACCCACGCTATTCAATCATAAGTTGCGTGTGTGCTTGCCAGCGGCATCCCGGATTTGCATCATGCGCCGCAGACGGGAGACAGCCATGGACACGAAACATCCGGAGACGCTCGCGCTTCACGCCGGCTGGCGGAAGGACACGATGGGCAACTCCGTCGCGGTGCCCATCTATCAGACGACGTCGTATCAGTTCGACAGCACGGAGCACGCCGCCGATCTGTTCGGACTGCGCGCGCTCGGCAACATCTATACCCGGATCATGAATCCGACCTCCGATGCGTTGGAGCAGCGCCTCGCGGCAATGGAGGGCGGCGCAGCGGCGCTCGCGCTCGCATCCGGACAGGCGGCAACCGCGCTGTCCGTGCAGAACCTCGCGCGCATCGGCGACAACATCGTGTCATCCACGGATCTCTACGGGGGCTCGTGGAACCTGTTCGCGAACACGTTCAAGGATCAGGGCATCGAGGTCCGCTTCGTCGATCCCTCCGATCCCGAGGGCTTCGCGCGCGCGACCGACGATCGCACGCGCGCCTATTACGCGGAGACGCTGCCGAACCCGAAGCTGCGCGTGTTCCCGATCGCGGAAGTCGCGGAAATCGGGCGTAAGCGCGGGGTGCCTCTGATCATGGACAACACCGCCGCACCGCTGCTGGTGCGGCCGTTCGATCACGGCGCCGCGGTGGTGATGTATTCGCTGACGAAATACCTCGGCGGCCATGGCAACTCGATCGGCGGAGCGATCATCGACGGCGGCAATTTCGACTGGTCTGCGCATGCCCAGCAGCAGCCCGCGCTGAACACGCCGGATCCGAGCTATCACGGCGCGGTCTGGTCGGAGGCCGCGAAGCCGCTCGGCCCAATCGCCTATATCCTGAAGGCTCGGGTGACGCTGCTGCGGGATCTCGGCCCCGCGATCAGCCCGTTCAACGCGTTCCTGATCCTGCAAGGCGTAGAGACCGTCGCGTTGCGGATGCGCGCGCATTGCGACAATACGCTCGCCGTCGCGCGCTATCTCGCAACGCGCAAGGAGGTCTCGCGCGTCATCCACCCATCGATGCTGACCGGGCGCGACGCCGAGTGGACGGCGAAGTATCTGCCGCGCGGCATGGGCGGCCTGCTCGGCATCGAGCTCGCGGGCGGGCTGGAGGCGGGGCGGCGCTTCATCGACAGCCTGAAGATGTTCTACCACGTCGCCAATATCGGCGACTCACGCAGCCTCGCCATCCATCCGGCGAGCACGACGCACTCGCAGCTTTCCGAAGAAGAGCAGCGCGCGACCGGCGTGACGCCCGGCTATGTGCGCCTCTCGGTCGGCATCGAACACATCGACGACATCCTCGCCGACATCTCGCAGGCACTGGATGCGGCGCGTCCCATGGCCGCCGCGGCGGAGTGATCTGACCCGGCAGGAGGTGCCGCGCGCGGCACTTTCTGCCGGCCATCCACGCCGCGGGTCCCAGCCGTCGGCCGTGGTGCGCCACCGCGTGGACGGCCGGATCAAGTCTGATCAAGTCCGGCCACGACCGAGGTGGAGTACGGCACGCAGCTTGCTCAATCGGGGGCGGACCAGCAGAGGAGCCGCCCCGATGTCTATTAACAGCGTCACCCAGACGATCGCCACCCAAGCGCCACCGCCCCCGCCGCCGCTCTCGAGCATCCCCGGCAGCTTCCAACTCGCGAACGCCGGCGCGACCGCGCCGAACCCGACCGGGGGGATCAACCCGTACCAGCCGCTCGCCGCCGATATGCAGTCGACGCTGCTTGGTCTCCAGGAAGAGGGAGCCGGGACGAGCACGTCGGGCACGCAGACCGACAGCCTGAGCAATGGCCAGAACGTCGCCCACGCGCACCACCACCATCATCATGGCAGCGCTCAGGCCCAGGCGCAGCCCGCCAGCACGGGCACGCCGTCCGCCTAGCGAGCGGGCGGATGGCTAGCCGCGGATGCTGTAGCCGCCGTCGACCGGGATCGCGGTACCCGTCACGAAGTCGGACGCGGGCGCCGCAAGGAACACGGCAATGCCCGACAGGTCGGACGGTTCGCCCCACCGGCCGGCCGGCGTCCGGGCGAGCACGGATTCCTGCAGCCCGCTCACCTGCGCCCGCGCGCCCTGGGTCATGGCCGTGTCGATCCAGCCGGGCAGGATGCAGTTCACCTGGATGTTGTCCTTCGCCCAGGCGGTTGCGTGCGCGCGCGTCATCTGCATTACGCCGCCCTTGCTCGCCCCGTACGGGACCGCATGCGGCGCGCCGAACAGCGACATCATCGAGCCGATGTTGATGATCTTGCCGCCGCCTGCCTTCTTCATTTCGAAATACGCGGCTTGGCTGCACAGGAACGCGCTGGTCAGGTTGGTGTCGAGCACGTGGTGCCACTCCGCCTCTTCGTAGTCCTGCGGGTTCTTGCGGATCGCGGTCCCGGCGTTGTTGACGAGGATGTCGAGCCGCCCGTGCGCGGCGACCGTGTCGGCGACGAGCTTCTGCACCTCCGGCTTCTTGGTCACATCAACCGTGGCGAAGGTCGCCCCGAGCTCCCCCGCGGCCTTGCCGCCCTTGGCCGCGTCGCGGCCGGCGAGCACTACGTTCGCGCCGGCGTCGGTGAGCCCGCGTGCCATCGCCAGGCCGAGTCCGCCGTTGCCGCCGGTCACGATCGCGACTTTGCCGGTGAGATCGAACAGCTTCATGGCGTTTCCTTCCCTTGCGTTCGCCTGCCGCGACGCTTTCAATTCCGAAAGCGTGCCGGACGCGTCTGTGCGAGGCAAGCCACGGAGAGGAAACGCAGCGCATGAAGATCGCAAAGATCGAGACCGTACGGCTCGACGAATTCCCCAACCTGACCTGGATCCTCGTCCATACCGACGACGGGATCGTCGGTCTCGGCGAGACCTTCTTCGGCTCCCGTGCGATCGAGGCCGTCGTGCACGAGACGCTCGCGCCGCAGGTGCTCGGACGCGATGCGCTCGCGATCGAGAAGCATTCCCGCACGCTGCTGCAGAACTATGTCGGCTTCAAATCGACCGGGGCCGAGATCCGCGCCGCGTCCGCGTTCGACATTGCGCTATGGGACATCTTCGGCAAGGCAACGAACCAGCCGGTCTATCAGCTGCTCGGCGGCGCCTGTCACGAGCGCCTACGCGCCTACAACACGTGCGCGGGCTATCAATACGTCCGCAAAAAGCCGACGCAGACGACGGCGAATTGGGGCATCTCAGGGGAGCTGTCGACCGGTCCCTATGAGGATCTGGACGCATTTCTCCACCGCGCCGACGACCTTGCCGAGAGCCTGCTTTCGGAGGGCTATCGCGGCATGAAGATCTGGCCGTTCGATTTTGCCGCCGAAGCCTCGAACGGCACCGACATCTCGCCCGATGAGCTGCGGAAAGCCCTCGAGCCATTCGAGAAGATCCGCAAGCGCGTCGGCGATCGCATCGACATCCATGTCGAGCTGCATTCGATGTGGAAGCTGCCCGCCGCCATCAAGATCGCCAAAGCGCTCGAGCCGTTCCAGCCCTACTGGTTCGAAGACCCGATCAAGATGAGCAATCTCGACGCGCTCAAGGAGTTTCACGATTCGACGCCGATCTGGACGACCGCGAGCGAGACGCTGTCGACGCGCTGGGGATTCCGCGACCTGTTCACCAAGCAGGCGTGCAGCGTCGCGATGCTCGACATCGGCTGGTGCGGGGGCCTGTCCGAGGCGAAGAAGATCGCGACGATGGCCGAGGCCTTCGAGCTGCCGGTGGCGCCGCACGACTGCACCGGGCCGGTGCTGCTCACCGCCTCGGTCCACCTCTCGACCGCCTCGCCCAATTTCCTTGTCCAGGAAGTGGTCCGTGCCGCCTATTTCGACTGGTATCAGGAGCTGGTGGACGATCTGCCGCCGCTGGCGGACGGGTTCATCCAGGCGCTCCCGAAGCCCGGTCTCGGCGTGTCACTCAAGCCGAATGTCCGGAAACGGCCGGACGCGACGGTCGTGGCGAGCACGGTGGACTGATCACCCGCGCGTCAGAGCAAACACGCAGACGCTCTCCAGCCGGGCGGACCAGAGAAACTGGTCGATCGGCGTCGCCGCCGTCAGCCTATAGCCAGCGGCGGCGAACAGGGCCGCATCGCGCGCCAGCGCCGCCGGGTTGCAGCTGACGTAAACCACGCAGGGCACGCGCGCGCGGGCGATTTCCGCCGACTGGACGGGCGCGCCGGCATAGGGCGGATCCACGACCAACGCCGCATAGGCTGCCAGTTCGCGGCCTGCGAGCGGCTGCCGGGTGAGATCGCGGGCCGCGACCGTGATGCGGCCCCCGAGCGATGACTGGCGTGCGGCTTCGCGCAGGGAAGCCGCTGCCTGCGCGTCGCCTTCGAACGCATCGACGCGGGTCCGCTGCGCGAGCGGGAACGTGAGCGTGCCATTGCCGGCATAGAGATCGGCGACGCGCGCCTTCGCCGGCAGCCGTTTCGGCAATCCCGCGAGCGCGGCGGAAACGATCGCGGCCTCGCCCGCTGCCGACGCTTGCAGGAAGGCGCCCGCCGGCGGGGAGACGCTGACGCCGCCCAACGCCACCTCGGGCCGAAGCAGTTGCGCCGCGGTCTCCGGCTCACCCTTTCCGACCGCCCAGGAAATCCGGGAGATCCCCTGCTCCGCCGCAAACCGCGCGAGGCGCGTGCGGTCATCCGCGCGCAGCGGCGCATCGCCGCGCAGCAGCAGGTCGGGGCCGTTGTCGAGCAGGTTGACAACAGCGGAGCCTTCCCGGCGCAGGCCGGAGATTTCCCGCAGCATTGCGCGAAGGGGTGCGGTCATCGCCATCAGCGGCGGCGCGAGCACCGGACATTCCAAGATGTCGACAACCTCAGCGGATCGCGCTGCGTGGAGTCCGACGATCACCGCGCCCGCCCGTCGGCGCAGCGCGAAATCCACCCGGCGTCTCTCGTGGGCGGCGGCGCGCGCGGGCTGATTCACCTTGATATCGAAGCCGGCGCGTCGCAGCGCCGCTTGGAGCTGATCGGCTTTCCAAGCGACATATCGCTCGTCGGACCAGTGCTGCAGCACGCAACCGCCGCAGCGGCCGAAATGGGGGCAGGGCGGCTCGACGCGATCGGGGCTGCGGGAGAGCAATTCCCATACCGCGGGCGCCCACCCCTCGCCCCGCCGCTTCCCCGTTTCGGCGCGGACCCGCTCGCCGGGAAGCGCCCCGGCGACGAACAGCGTCTCCCCCGCCGCGGTGAACGCGATCCCGTCGCCATCGGCGCCGATCCGGTCCACCGTAGCCTCGACCGTTTCGCCTAAAGCGTGACGCATGTGATCCAGGTCAATCCATTCGTCGCGGGAAGGGAAGCGACGGCGGTCCAGTGTAGCGGGGCTGTTTCGCCCTCTTGCATCGACGAAGCGCGTCTGCCCGTGACGGAATCGAATCGCGCCGATTTCGCACCGATGTCACGATCCGATCCCTCGCCCAAACCCTCGTGTTCTGCTTTTGTCCCGGCATGGAGACACCCGCCCCACCCACCCTCGCCGATCGCATCTGCCGGCTCATCCGCACCGCCGAATTCGGCGTCGGCAGCCGCTGGCGCGCGGACTCCATCCTCGGCCCGGCCCTCGCCGCGGCGCTGCTCGCCCTGATCTGCGCGCGGCTGAGCAACCTCCGCCACCGCTTCGTCAGCCTCTTCGAACGCATGCAGGCCGGCACGCTGCCCAAGCTGCCGGAGCCGGGCCAGGCGCCGAAGCGCAAGCGCGCCGCCACATCCGCCGCACTTAAGCCCGACCCCGAACACCGCGTGCGGGAAAGCTGGGGCTGGCTCGTCAACATCGCCCGCCACCACGCCCTGGCCTCGCGCGAGGAACTGCAGCGCCTGCTGGACGACAAGGAGACGCAGGCGATGATCGCCGCCGAGCCGCGCCGGATGGGCCGGCTGCTGCGTCCGCTCTGCCGCATGTTCGGCGTGGACGACATGCCCGACCTGCTGCGCCTCCCGTCGCAGGCGCATGTCGTGACCGTCGATTGGGCCGCCGTCGCCAAGATGGTCGACGCCGAGAAGGCCGCCCACGCCGCCGGCCTGCCGCCGCCGGTCTGGCCGCAGCCGCCGCAGCCGGCGCGGATCCGCAAGCAGCCGCCGTTCCGCTTCTACATCACGAGCCACGGACCGCCGCTGCGCGCGTGATCGCGCG
>DATAPS010000109.1:0-3096 GCA_036265085.1 Acetobacteraceae bacterium
CGTCTGCGCCCCTCGCCCTACGTAAGATTGGGTCTGCGACCAGACGGAGCCGGTCGACGACCGCCCCAGGTTCATGCGAGCGGCCCTCCGGCAGTTCGAGCGCTACCTCCCGATCTTCGAGAACATCGGAGGATTCCATCCGAAGCGCGCGATCCGCACCGCCGGTCCGAACCGGTTGGCGAGACGGCCGCGGCCACTGAGGGAGTTCGATCCGCCGTGAGCCGTCCACACGATAGGGGATCAGCTTCCGTGACAGACCTCGCACCGGATGATCGGGAGGAGCCGTGGCCGCGACAGGGTCGCGATGCACGCCCGAGCCGCGATGCTCGCAGGCCGAAACCGCGCCCCGTCGCCCACTCCGCGCCGGACCTCCCAAGCGGGGTGCGTGAGGAGATCGTGGTCCCGTTCTTCGGAGCGGTGCCGGGCCTGTGCGGGATTTGGGACAATGCACTTCTCGGCAAGCTCGGACTCCTGCTCGAGGGCACCAAGGCCGACGCCGGAACGCTGTTGCAGATGGGTTCGCTCGCGCTCGCGGCACTCCAGCGGCTCGGCAACGAGCAGACCGAGATATTCGTCGACGCGGTGTCCCGCAGGCCATCGGATGCATCCCCTTTCGCGGAGGCGGCAGTTGCGAGCCTGTTCGCCTCCTTCGCCGCCGCCTCCGAGGTCATCACCCAATCGCATCTCGAACTGAGCGAGATCGTGGCCGACCGGGGGCGAGACTGGAGCGACATCTCCCGCCAGCTCCTCGGCTGGCCCTGCGATGTCATCGGGTTCTTTCTGCGAAGTTGAGGGCCAGTCACGTTGCAAATCGAGACCAGAAAGATCGACCGAATGACGATCCGGCTGGGTTGCACGGCCGCCGTCCTGCCGGAATGTCCGCTGCTCATCTTCAACGGCATCGGCGCAAGCCTCGAGCTTGTCGGCCCCTTCGCCGAGGCGATGCACCAAGAGGGCTTTCCCTCGGTCGTGTTCGACATCCCCGGCATCGGCGGCTCCGAGACGCCGCTGCTCCCCTACCGCCTGTCGCGCCTCGCGCGGCTCGCCCACCACCTGCTGCGTGATCTCGGCGTACACGGAACGGTTGACGTGCTCGGCGTAAGCTGGGGCGGCGCGCTGGCGCAACAGTTCGTGCATCAATACCCGGACGGCGGCCGCCGCCTCATTCTTGCCGCGACCTCAGCAGGCGCCGTGATGGTGCCCGGCAAATTGTCCGTGCTGAGCAAGATGGTGAGCCCGCGCCGCTACACCGACCGCAACTTCCTCGCAGCGGTCGGAGGCGAGCTCTATGGCGGCCGGTTCCGCAACGAGCCGCATCTGGTCAGCGAGCACGCGCGCCACATGGCGCCTCCGACCGGGCGCGGCTATCTCTGGCAGATGCTGGCGGCGACCGGCTGGACGAGCGTGTTCTGGCTGCGCCGCATCAAGCAGCCGACGCTCGTGATGATGGGCCTGGACGATCCGATCGTGCCGCCCGTCAACGGACGCATTCTGGCCGGGCTCATTCCCAACGCCCGCCTCTACACGATCGACGACGGCCATCTGTTCCTCATCTCGCGCCTCGCCGATGTCGTCCCTGTCATCTGCGATTTCCTGGCGCAGAGCGATGTGGAAGCGGCACGCCGCTGAGCGTGGCCATGGGCGAGACGGAGAAGCGGCGGCGGCTCCGCCGCGACCGCATGATCACCACGGCCATGCTGCCCGTCGTCGCCGTCCTCCTGGTCGTCGCGAGTCATCTCAAGGTGCGGTTCCCGCCGCTCGCGTGGGTGCAAGCCTTCGCCGAGGCCGCGCTGATCGGCGGGCTTGCGGACTGGTTCGCGGTCGTCGCGCTGTTTCGCCAGCCGCTCGGGCTGCCGCTGCCGCACACGGCCCTCGTCCGGCGCAACAAGGATCGCATCGGGCGCGAGCTCGGTCGATTCGTCGAGGAGAATTTCCTCACGCCGGAGACGATCTCGGCGTGGCTCGCGAGGCGGGATGTGGTCGGCATCGCGCTGCGGGCCGGCACGAACGCCGCGACCGTCAAATCCGTGCTGCGCGGCGCGACCGAGATCTGGACGCTTGCGGGCGACGCGGCAATGGAAGCGGGCGTGCCCGCCTGCGCCCGCCGGTTGCTCGCCGCAGTGATCTCGCACGTCGATCCCGGCGCCGCTCTGGCCAAGCTGTTGCGCGCGATTCTGGCGTCAGGCGCCGAGCGCTCGGTGCTCGACTGCGGGCTTATGTTGCTGTCGGGACTGCTGGAGGGCAATCGCGTCGAGCTGCGTATTCGGTTCGGCAAGCGCTCGCCGCTCACGTCATCGATATTCGACTCATTCGTCGTCAACCGCTTCGTCGACGGCGCGATCGACGTCGCCGGCGAGATCGCCGCGGATCCCGAGCATAAGGCCCGGGCCCAGTTTTCCGCCTGGCTCGAAAACCTCGTGGTCCGGCTCGAAACTGATGCGGCGCTCCGCGCTCAGGTCGCGGCGCCCCTGCAACGTGTCATCAGCGACGGGCGCCTGGGTGCCCTGATCGAGCAGCTTTGGTGCACAGCCGGTGGCTCCGTCACCGGGTTCGAGCAAGACGCGATCGCCGAGGCAATCGCTCGGTCGTGCCGTGAGATGCTTCGCGACCGGCGTATGATCGCCGTCGTCAATGCCCGGCTCGCGCGCGCCCTTGCCGCGGCGCTCAGCGGCACGCGGCTCCGGCTCTCAACGCTCGTCGAGGACGTTGTCCGTGCCTGGGACAGCCAGTTCCTGACCGACAAGCTGGAGCTCGAGGTCGGGCGGGACCTCCAGTTCATCCGCATAAACGGCATGGCTGTTGGCGGTCTCGCGGGCGTCGTGTTGCATCCGCTTCTGGCGCTCGCCGGCATCAACTGATAGCTGGCCGCCCCTGCGACCGACCCGGTTGCGCCGCGAGCGCGGATCCGTAGTTGTCGTGTTGCCCACTGCTCCCGTTCCGCAACCCCAAACAGGGAGCACGTGATGAGGCCCGTGATCGGCATGGACATCCACCGCACGTTCGCGGAGGCGGTGATCTGGGAAGCGGGCCACCTCCGCCCCGCCGGGCGGGTCGATATGTCTCGAGCGGGAGTCGAGGGCTTTGGGCCGCGGTTCG
>DATAPS010000110.1:0-9579 GCA_036265085.1 Acetobacteraceae bacterium
CTTCGAACTTACGTCAGCCGCTTGGTCGTAGCTGCCATTATTTAGGAAACAAGCCGGCAGAAATTCCTCATCTGACTCGGCGTCGGGCTGACCCACTTTGAGGCCCTTACGGAACTTGATCGTGTTCACCGAAATGCTCGCCTTCCTGGATCGAGCGAACGATACCTCTCCTTAGTCACGTTTCGCTATAGCGATGTCCTTCAACCGATTGGTGACCTCATACCTGCTCCGGTGGACTGAAATCAAGCTTGGCTGACCAATACGACCAGGCCACTTCCCTGTGCGTCGAGGTTTAGACATCCACGCTGAGACATTGCACAAGCGGGCGTCCCACGAAATTCGGACTTGTCCCGGCCGCCTGGAGCCGGCATAGGTAGTATTCCTAACTTCCGCCGGTCGCGTCGTCCGTGCTTTCCTCCCCGCCATGAAAGGAGGCCGCCGGACCATGACCGACACGATCACCGACACCGTCACGCACGCACCCGACCCATCCGACCACTCCGTCCGCGCGGCCTCGCCCGGGCTTCCCCTTGCCCTCGTCGCGTTCGGCGAATCGATCGCCGCCGATACGGTGAAGGCCGTCCGCAAGCGCGACTGGCGCACCCTGCTGGTCCTGGCCGTCGTCGGGATCTTCCTGTGCCGCCTCGCCACGCTCGTCCTGCGCATCCGCGCGGGGCGTCTGCCAGCCGCGTGCCGCCGCGCGTCCCCCGCGGCGCAAACCCCGCCGTACCCGCGCTGGACTCCCTGCGCATCCTCGCGCACGCCGGCCCGCACCTTTCGCGCCGTGGCGCACGCCGCCCCCGCGATCGGCGAAGCTGCGTCTCTCGGCCCGCGCCCTGCCGCCGCGACCGGCCGCGCCGCACGCCACTCCCCGCACGGCCGCCCCTCGGCCGACATTCTCCCGTTCACCCGCGCCTGTGCGCGTCTCTCCGCAACACCCGCGCGCGCATCGCCTACGCCCGCGCGGCCCCGGCAATTTTTCGAGACCCTCGCAGCCTCCCGCCTAAGCGTGCGCTATTCGTTGCGATATCGCAACCATGCCGCCATTTCGCGCGCGAAGAAACAGGACACCGCGACCGGCAAGTCGGCGCGCGGTGGCGAAGTCCACGCGCTGGCGGATGAGCGCCCTCGGCGGTCTCGCCGCGCCGCTCGAGACAGTCGAGCCAATGCGCCATCGCACAGTTCGGGTCCGCCTCGATCGCCTTCTCGCAACAGGCGACGGCTTCCTCGTGGTGGTAGCCGAAGCACCAGTTGAGGTCGCGATCGAACCAGCGCCGGCCACCGCCCGGGAATAGCCGCCGAGATCATACGGATAGTCCATGCCGTCTCCCCGCCGCCACGGGGTCATGGGCGAAAGGCATCGGGGACGGTGTCCTGCGCGCTACGAAATACCGCGCTTGTCCACCACCCGCCGTGCCTTCCCGACCGATCGCTCGATCGCCCCGGGCGCCTCCACCACCACGAGGGCCGTCACCCCGACCAGCTCTTTGATGTGTCCCCCAAGCGCCTCCGAGACGCCCGCCGGGCCGCCCGCCCAGGCCTCCGGCCGGGCCTCGACATGGACCGTCATCGCGTCCATCCGGCCCTCGCGGGTCAGCACGACCTGGTAGTGGCCGGACAGTTCCGCCATCCGCAGCACCAGCTCCTCGATCTGCGTCGGGAACACGTTGACGCCGCGGACGATCATCATGTCGTCGGAACGGCCGGTGATCTTCTCCATCCGCCGCATCGTCCGCGCTGTGCCGGGCAGCAGGCGCGTGAGGTCGCGCGTGCGATAGCGGATCACCGGCATGGCGATCTTGGTCAGCGAGGTGAAGACCAGTTCGCCCCGTTCCCCGTCCGGCAGCAACGCGCCGGTCTCCGGGTCGAGAATCTCCGGGTAGAAATGATCCTCCCAGATATGCAGCCCGTCCTTGGTCTCGACGCACTCGTTGGCGACCCCTGGGCCCATCACCTCCGGGAGCCCGTAGATGTCGACCGCATGCATCCCGAACGCCTGCTCGATCTCCGCGCGCATCGCGTTCGTCCAGGGTTCCGCGCCGAAGATGCCGACCTTCAGCGTCGTCGCGCGCGGATCGATGCCCGCGGCCCGGAACCCGTCCAGCAGCGCCAGCATGTAGCTCGGCGTGACGGTGATGATGTCCGGCTGGAAGTCCATGATGAGCTGCACCTGCCGCTCGGTCTGGCCGCCCGACATCGGAATGACGGTGCAGCCCAGCCGCTCCGCGCCGTAATGCGCGCCGAGTCCGCCGGTGAAGAGGCCGTAGCCGTAGGCGTTGTGCAGCCGCATCCCCGCCCGGCCGCCCGAGGCGCGGATCGAGCGCGCCATCAGATCGGCCCAGGTGTCGAGATCCTCCCTGGTGTAGCCGACCACCGTGGGTTTCCCCGTGGTGCCGGAAGAGGCGTGGATGCGTGCGATCCGTTCGCGCGGGACCGCGAACATGCCGAACGGGTAGTTGGCGCGGAGATCCTGCTTCGACGTGGTCGGGAACTTGCGGAGATCGGGGAGCTCGCGGAAATCGTCGGGATGCACCCCGGCCGCATCGAAGGCGCGGCGGTAATGCGGCACGTTTTCGTAGGCATGCCGCAGCGACCACGCGAGCCGCTGCCTCTGAAGCGCGGCGATCTCGTCGCGCGAGGCCGCCTCGATCGGCTCGAGGTCGCCCGGCTTCGGCGCGAGGTCGGGCAAGACATTCATGGAGCGTCCTCGAAGAATCGGCTGCCGATTTGGCGGCAATGGCCGCGGAACTCTGCGACGACCGTCCCGCCCACGCTCACCCGGATGTCGTAGATGCCCGACCGTCCCGCCACCGTCCGCTCCTCAGCCACCGCGACGAGACGGTCGCCAAGATTGGCGGGGCGGAGGAAGGCGATGCTGCAATGACTCGCAACCGCGCGTTCGTTGCGGGTGTTGCAGGCAAACGCGAAGGCGGAATCGGCGAGCGCGAAGATGAAGCCGCCGTGGCAGGTGCCGTGGCCGTTCACCATCCGGGGGGCGACTTCCATCGACATCGTCGCCCGCCCCGGTCCGACCGCGTCGAGCGCCATTCCGAGCCCGGGGCTGGCGCGGTCGTCCGCCCACATCACGTCCGCGCAGGCTTGGGCGAGCGCCTGCGGATCGCGTGTCACGGCGCCGTGCCGGTGAAGGCCGGTGGACGTTTCTCGAAGAAGGCGCAAACGCCCTCCGCGAAATCCTTCGTCCGCCCCGCCTCGCGCTGGAGGTCGCGCTCCAGGTCGAGCTGGGCGTCGAAGCTGTTGGCCGCGGAGGCCGCGATCGCGCGGCGCGTCAGCACCAGCGCGTGGGTCGGCTGGACCGCGAGATAGGCGGCGAGCTTCTCCGCCTCTTCCAGCAGCGCCTCGTCGTCCACCACGCGCCATACCAGCCCCCAGGCCTCGGCGCGCGCTGCGTCGATCGGCTCCGCCAGCATGGCCATGCCCCGCGCCCGCGCCTCGCCCACGATGCGGGGCAGCAGGAACGTGCCGCCGCAATCGGGGATCAGGCCGATCTTCGCGAAAGCCTCGACGAACCGCGCCGATCGCCCCGCCAGCACGATGTCGCAGCCGAGCGCGAAATTGGCGCCCGCACCCGCCGCCACCCCGTTGACCGCGCAGACCGTGGGCATCCGAAGCGCATGCAGGCGGCGCGCGAGCGGGTTCCAGGTGCGCTCGATCACGGACCCAAGATCAGCGCCGGGGGGAATGCTGCCGAGATCGGCGCCGGCGCAGAACGCGCGTCCGGCGCCGGTCAGTACGAGAGCGCGGCAGGCCGCGTCGGCGTCGGCGTCCCCGAGCGCCGCGATCAGCGCCTCCAGCGTTCCCTCGTCGAGCGCGTTCATCTTGTCGGGCCGGTTCAGCGTGATGACGCGGTACCCCGTCCGCGGCTCGACCCGGATCGTCTCCTCCATGCGCCACCTCCGGTTTCGGCTCCAGCCTAACCCCAAGAGCGCGCCGTTGACACAGGCCGACCCGCCGCGACACTCCCGCCAACGGAGAACGACATGGCCGAATCGCGTCCGCCTTACGCCTACGACCAGCTGAAGCGGGTACTCGCTCCGGCGAGCGTCGCGATCATCGGCGCGACCCCGCGCGAGGGCGCGTTCGGTGAGCGTGTGCTGTTCAACCTCGGCGGCTATACCGGGCGCATCCATCTCGTGAACGGGCGCTACGAAACGATCGGCAATCGCCCCTGCTATCCGTCCGTCCGCGCGCTCCCCGAAGCGCCGGATTGCGCGGTCGTGGCGGTGGGGCGCGAGGCGGTCGAGGACGTGGTGCGCGATTGCATCGCGGCGGGCGTGGGCGGCGCGATCGTATTCGCCTCCGGCTATGCGGAGACTGGGAAACCGGAGCGCGTCCAGCAGCAGCAAGATTTGGCCGCGATCGCGCGTGCGGCGGGGATGCCGCTGATCGGGCCGAACTGCATCGGCGTCTCGCTGATGTCCCTCGGCGCCCGGATCACCTTCATGCCGTCCGATGAGGCGCCGCTGCCGACGGCGCGCGCGATCGGCATCGTCAGCCAGTCCGGCGCGCTCGGCTACGCGCTGGGGCAGGCGACGCAGCGGGGCGTGTCGGTCAGCCATGTGCTCACCTCCGGCAATTCCTCCGATGTGGACATGGCTGATTACGTGGCCTTCCTGGCCGACGACCCGGGCTGTGCCGCCATCGCCCTGGTGTTCGAGGGGATGAGCGAGCCGCGCCGGCTGCTCGCGGCGGCGGGGCGGGCGGGGGCTGCCGGGACGCCGGTCGTGGTCTGCAAGCTCGCGACCGGCGAGCAGGGCGCGGCGGCGGCGATGTCCCATACCGGCACGCTGGCCGGGGCGGAGGCAGCCTATCGAGCGGCGTTCGAGGCGACAGGGATGGTGGTCGTCGACGATCTGGAGGCGCTGGTCGAGACCACCTGCTTCCTCGCCAAGGTGCCCCCTCGGCCGCAGGCGCGCGGCGTTGCCGTGCTCGCGACATCCGGCGGTGCGGCGATCATGGCGGCCGACAAGGCCGAACTGCACCGCATCGAACTGCCGCAACCGCGGACCGAGGCGCGAGAGGTGCTGGAGAAACGGATCCCGGAGTTCGGCTCGCCGCGCAACCCCGTGGACGTGACTGCGCAGGTCATCACCGACCCCGAGAGCCTGCCCACCTGCGCCCGCGCATTGCTCGCGGACGACCAGTACGGGGCGATGGTACTTCCCATCGTCTACAGCGGGGCGGTGGTTTCCAAGCGGGCGCCGGTGTACCAGACGCTGGCCGAGGCGAGCGGAAAGCCGCTCTGTGTCGTGTGGATCGCGGAATGGATGGAGGGACCGGGGTCGCGGGAGATGGAGGAGCTGCCCGACGTGCCGCTGTTCCGCTCCATGGACCGCTGCTTCGCGGCGCTGGCGGCGTGGCACCGGCTCGCTGATCGGCGGGACGCGCCACGAGAATTACCGGGACCAACCGCAATGGCGGTGCGGGAGCGGGCGGCGAAGATGATCGCGGCACCGGAGAGCCGGACGCTGACGGAGCGGGAGGCGAAGGCGGTGCTGGCGCTCTACGACGTGCCGGTGGTCCAGGAGCATCTCGCGGGGAGCGCGGACGAGGCGGTCGCGGCCGCGGAGGCGCTCGGATATCCGGTGGCGCTCAAGGTCGAGAGCGCGGACATACCGCACAAGACCGAGGCCGGGGCGATCCGGCTTTCCCTGCGAACCAAGGCGGCCGTGCGCAGCGCCCATGCGTCCGCGATGGCAAGCGCCCTCAAGGCGGTGCCGACGGCGCGCATCGCGGGCGTTCTGGTGCAGCCGATGGTGACCGGATCGGTCGAGGTCCTGATCGGCGGCAGGGTCGATCCGCTGTTCGGGCCGTTGGTGGTGGTGGGACTCGGCGGCGTAATGGTCGAAGTGTTGCAGGACCGAGCGATCGGGCTGGCGCCGCTGACCCCAGTGGAGGCGAGAGCCATGCTGGAACGGCTCAAGGGGGCGTCGCTGCTTCGGGGATTCCGCGGATCGGAAGGCGTCGACATGGATGCCCTGGCGGAGGTGGTGGCGCGGGTCGGGGCGTTCCTTTCGGACCACGCGGATCAGGTCGTGGAACTCGACATCAACCCGATCATCTGTCGCGGCCGCCACATCGTGGCCGTCGACGCCCTGATTGTGCGGCGTTGAAGCCCGTCCCGACTCGCCAAGCCGTGCTTTACACGTCGCGTCACAGCGCGCATTGACGGCGCATTATCCACCCCACAGCCCGGAGTGGCCGGCATGACGAGCGGCTTGTTCCATTTCGTCATGATCAAGCCGACGCATTACGACGACGACGGCTACCCCATCCAATGGCTGCGCTCGGCGATTCCGTCGAACACGCTCGCCTGCCTGAACGGCCTCGCCGAAGACGCGCGCCAGCGCGCCGTGCTGGGCGCGGACGTCGCCATCAAGCTGCACACGTATGACGAGACCAACCGGCGCGTGCGTCCGGACCGGATCATCCGCATGATCCGGCGCGAGGGCGGGCGCGCGTTCGTCGGACTCGTCGGCGTGCAATCGAATCAATTTCCGCGCGCGTTCGATCTGGCCCGGACATTCCGCGCCGCCGGCATCCAAGTGGCGATCGGCGGCTTCCACGTCTCCGGCACGATCGCGATGCTGCCCGAAATGCCGCCGGAATTGCGCGAGGCGCAGGCGATGGGGATCGCGCTGTTCGCGGGCGAGTCGGAGAACGGGCGGCTCGATACGGTGCTGCGCGACGCCTGGAGCGGCACGCTGCAGCCCCTCTACAATTTCATGGACGACCTGCCCGCGCTCGACGGCGAGCCCGTGCCCATCCTGCCGCAGCAGCACGTGCGGCGCACCTCGGGCTCGCTCTCCAGCCTCGATCTCGGCCGCGGCTGCCCCTATCAGTGTTCGTTCTGCACCATCATCAACGTGCAGGGCCGGAAGAGCCGATTCCGCACCGCCGACGATCTCGAGCGCATCATTCGCGAAAACGATGCGCAGGGCATCCGCCGCTTCTTCATCACAGACGACAATTTCGCCCGCAACAAGCACTGGGAGGAGCTGTTCGACCGGCTGATCGAGCTGCGCGCGGAGGGGCTGAAGCTCGGCTTCACGATCCAGGTCGACACGCTCTGCCACAAGATCCCTGGATTTATCGAGAAAGCCGCGGCGGCGGGTGTGCGCCGG
The DNA here is from genome assembly GCA_036265085.1 of Acetobacteraceae bacterium. GTDB lineage: Bacteria > Pseudomonadota > Alphaproteobacteria > Acetobacterales > Acetobacteraceae > DATAPS01. Next base: position 7,143 of record DATAPS010000110.1, read on the forward strand.
GTGTTCATCGGGCTGGAGAACATCAACCCCGACAACCTGATCGGCGCGAAGAAGCACCAGAACAAGATCACCGAATATCGCGTCATGCTGCAGAAATGGCGGGACCACGGGGCGATCACCTACGCCGGCTACATCCTCGGTTTCCCCGGCGACACGAAGGCGTCGATCCTGCGCGACATCGCGATCATCCAGAAAGAGCTGCCGCTCGATATCCTCGAGTTCTTTGTCCTCACGCCGCTGCCGGGCTCGGAGGACCACAAGAAGCTGTGGACGGCGGGCGTTTGGATGGATCCGGATCTGAACAAATACGACCTGAACCATCGCGTCTCGCATCATCCGAAGATGTCCGACGAGGAGTGGGACGATGCGTATCGCGCGGCGTGGGAGGCGTACTACACTCCGGCGCATATCCGTACGATCCTGCAGCGCGTGGCGGCCAATCCGCGCGGGCGGGTGGGCACGACGCTGTCGACCATTCTCTGGTTCACGCTGATGATCCGTCACGAGGGCGTCCATCCGCTGGAGGGCGGTGCGTTCCGGATGAAGTTCCGGCGCGACCGCCGGCTGTCGCTGCCACGCGAGAGCATGCTGGCGTTTTATCCGCGTTATGGGTGGGAGATCGTGCGCAAGCTGGGCGGCTATCTCGGCGATTATCGGGCGGCGCTGCAGATCAAGCGTGAGGTGATGCGGGCGCCGGACCGGTGGGCGTATTCCGACGTCGCGATCGCACCACAGCGGGATGACGAGTTCGAGGCCCTGGCGTTGTATCATGCGACGGCGGGCGGCGAGGCGGAGCTGGCGCGCAAGCGGCGCGGCGATGCGATCAAGGCACGGGCGGTGGAGCGAGCGCTTTAGTCAGACGCCATTTTCCAGAGGATAGATTCGCGCCCGCGACAGATCGAGATTGCAAGTCTCGCCGACGTCCGGCGTCCAGGTGTCCAACTGCCGCAGCACTTCGATATCCTGGTCCGGCAGCCGCAAATGCACGCGCGTCAGCGGCCCGGTTGCATGCACGCTGACCACGCGGGCCGGACCGGAGCCGGGGAGCAGCCCGATCTCGTGCGGCCGTATCAATGCGAAACCGGGACCCGGCGGACAGGTCGTCGGGACTGATGGCGAGCGCAGGGAGTCGATCCACGCCTGTCCGTCCCGCACCGAACATGCGAGCCGGACCGATTCACCCAGGAAGGCATGCACGAACGGGGTGGCCGGATCGGCATAGAGACGCTTCGGCGTGTCCACCTGCTCGATCCGCCCGGCGCGCAGCACGGCGACGCGGTCGGCCATTTCGAGCGCCTCCGCCTGGTCGTGCGTGACGAACACGCTGGTCAACCCCATTCGCGCATGCAGGTCGCGCAGCCATACCCGCAAGCTCTTGCGCACCTGTGCATCAAGGGCGCCGAACGGTTCATCCAGAAGCAGCAGGCCCGGCTCGATTGCCAGCGCCCGCGCCAGAGCCACGCGCTGGCGCTGGCCGCCGGAAAGTTGCGCCGGCGTGCGGCGGCCTAGATCGCCGATTCCAAGCAGGTCGAGCAGGTCCTGCACCCTTGAGCGAATGTCCCGCGCCGAGGGGCGACGTTGGCGGGGACGGATCTCCAGCCCGAACGCGACATTGCGCGCCACCGTCATGTGGCGGAACAGCGCGTAGTGCTGAAATACCAATCCGATGCCCCGTTCCCTGGCGGGCACCGCGTCCATCGATCGACTGTCGAACAGGATGCTGCCCGCTTCGGCGAATTCCAGGCCGGCCAGCACGCGCAACAGCGTCGTCTTCCCTGAACCGGATGGGCCAAGCAGCGCCAGGAACTCGCCGTCGGCGATCGACAGGCTGACCCCGTCCAGCGCGGCGCGCTCGGCCGAGAAGCTTTTGCGGAGATCACGCAGTTCGACTTTCATAGCAAGCCGCCACCGGGGCGACCGATCCGCCACTCCAGTGCAGCCTTGGCAATCAGGGTCAGCAGCGCCAGCAACGACAGCAGCGCCGCGATGGTGAAGGCACCAATCCAGTCATAGTCATTGAACAGCGCCTCGATCTGCAACGGCATGGTCATGGTCTGGCCGCGGATATGGCCCGATACGACGGCCACGGCGCCGAACTCCCCCATCGCGCGCGCATTGCACAGCAACACGCCGTACAGCAGCCCCCATCGGATATTCGGCAGCGTCACACGCCAGAACGTCTGCCAGCCTGTCGCGCCCAGCGTAATCGCCGCTTCCTCCTCGGTTGCGCCCTGGCTCTGCATCAGCGGGATCAGCGTGCGGGCGACGAACGGAAAGGTGACGAACACCGTCGCCAACACCAGTCCCGGCACGGCAAAGATGATGCGCAGCCCGACATCATCCAGTAGCGGCCCCAGCCAGCCATTGGCACCGAACAGCAGCACCCAGACCAGGCCCGATATCACCGGCGAAACCGAGAGCGGCAGTTCGATCAGCG
>DATAPS010000111.1:0-2498 GCA_036265085.1 Acetobacteraceae bacterium
CCAGCCGCCGCCACTTCACGCCCATGGAAACCGACGCGGTGTTTCCGACCCCGCTCGACCAGCCGAACGAGCCAGGCCGCGCGGACCTCTATCTCGGCCGGTTCCGGTTCGAAGAGCCGGATTGGCATAACGGCGCTCACCGAGACTGATCCTGCCGCTCCGATTTGACGCTCCGTCGCTGCCGCCTGTATGCCGCGCGTCGTCGGTCGAGAGTCCGGCAGGGGGGGAATCGATGACCGATACGGCACCGCTGTCCATTCAGCTCTACACACTGCGCTCGCTCGGCAGCCTCGATCGCGCGCTCGACGCGGTCGCGGCTGCCGGTTACAGGCACGTCGAGCTGGTCGGCAGCCATCTCGACGATGCGGCGGCGACCGAGGCCGGGCTGCGCGCGCGCGGGCTCGCCGTATCCGGAAGCCATGTCAGCCTCGCGGCGTTGCGGGAACGGTTCGACGCTGTTGCCGACGCCTGCCGCCGCCTGGGCTTCGAGCAACTCTTCATGCCGGCCGTTCCGCCCGAGCAGCGCGATATGGACGCCGCGGGCTGGCGCGCGCTCGGCACGGAGCTCGCGCAGCTCGCGGATCGTGCGCAGCGGGAGAAGCTGAAGCTCGGCTACCACAACCATGATTGGGAGCTGCGCAAGAAAGCTGGCGAGACGACCGCGCTGGAGCTGATCTTCGCGAGTGCCGGCGCCGCCCCGTTGTCGTGGGAGGTCGATGTCGCCTGGCTCGTGCGCGGCGGGGCGGATCCGAAACAATGGATCGCGCGCTACCGCGACCGGGTCGCTGCCGCCCATGTGAAGGATCTCGCACCGGCGGGGCAGAACACCGAGCAGGACGGCTGGGCCGATGTCGGCGCTGGGGTGCTGGACTGGCCCGCCCTCTGGCGCACCTGCCGCGACGCCGGTGCGGCGTGGATGGTGGTCGAGCACGACAAGCCCGCCGATCCCCCCACGAGCGTGCGGGCGAGCTTCGACTACATCCGCGCGATGGCGGCCTGAACCGTGGCCGCACAGGCATCGCCGATGGCGATCGGCATCATCGGCTGCGGCACCATCAGCGACGCCTACCTCAAGGGGGCCGCGCGGTCGCGCATGATCCGCGTGAAATCGGTCGCCGACGTCCGCGCCGAGGCCGCCGCCGCGAAGGCGAAGGAGTACGGCGTCGCCGCGGCCGGCGTCGATGCGCTGCTGGCCGATCCCGAGATCGAGCTGGTGCTCAATCTCACCATTCCCGCGGCCCACGCGCCGATCGATCTGCGGATCGTGGAGGCCGGGAAGCACGCCTATTCCGAGAAGCCCCTCGCGGTCGATCTGGCCGAAGCCGAGCAGATGCTGCTGGTCGCGAAGGCGCGCGGTGTGCGCGTCGGCTGCGCGCCGGACACGTTTCTCGGCGCCAGCCACCAGGCGTGCCGACGCGCGATCGACGAAGGCCGGATCGGCACGCCGGTCGGCGGCGCGATCACGATCATGTCGCACGGGATGGAGCATTGGCACCCCAACCCCGCGTTCTACTATCAGCGCGGCGGCGGCCCGGTGCACGACATGGGCCCGTATTACCTGACGGAGCTCGTCAACCTGCTCGGCCCGGTCGCGCGGGTCAGCGCCGAAGCGGGCATCGGCAACCCCGTCCGCACCATCAGCAGCGCGCCGCTGGCCGGACAGACGATCGCGGTCGAGGTGCCGACGATGGTCAACGGCGTGCTTGCCTTCGCCAGCGGCGCGAATGTTTCCGCATCGTTGTCCTGGGACGTCTGGAAGCACACCCGCACGCCGATCGAGATCTACGGCGCCGACGGCAGCCTGCTGGACCCCGACCCCAACTGGTTCGGCGGCGAGGTGAAGATTTCGCGCGCGGACGGGGAGTGGGAGGTGCTGCCGATCGACGGCCATCCGTTCGGCGTCCCCAACCGCACGACGCGGACAGGCGTCGAGGTCGCGGACTACCGGATCATCGGCCTGCTCGACATGGTCGCCGCCATCCGCGCCGGCCGTCCGCATCGCGCCAGCGCCGAACTCGCGCTCCACGTGCTGGAGGTGATGGACGCGTTCGCGACGTCGTCCCGCGAGGGCCGGCACGTCGCGATCCGGAATATGTGCGACCGCCCTGCCCCGGTTCCGCGCGGCGCGGGGGAAGAGGTGCTCGACGATGGATCTCGCGCATGACGGCGCGCCTCTCCGCGCGATAGCGCGAGAGGGGGCCGGGAGAAGCGGTGCCGGGCGACGGCGCCGAGGGGCGGTCACTCCAGGAGCGGCTGCCCGTAGCGGGTGAGATAGAAGCGGAACGGCCGATCGCGGGTCCCGGTGAACGGCGGCGGGTCCCAGGGCGGCGGCGGTGGCGGCCTTTTCGGCTTCCACCATCCGGGCGTGGGCGGCCCAGTCGATGGTGACGACATCGGCCTGCGACGGCAGCCGCAGCAGATCGGGGATCTCGCCGATGCCGAGCATGCGGCAGAGCGGACGCAGGATGCGGCCCATGCGGCGCGGCTCGGCGGCGATC
>DATAPS010000112.1:0-16508 GCA_036265085.1 Acetobacteraceae bacterium
CGCACGGCATCTTCATCAACACCGATCGCCTCATAGCCGCGCGATGAGCTTCACGACGCCCTTCGATCTCGCGGCGGGATGGCTGCAGGAGATGCTGATCCTGCCGACGCTCTACGCGCTCGATCTGATGCAGTGGGAGGACATCGCGTACGGCTGGGCGCTGTTCGCGGTCTACGGGGTCGCGCAGGTTGCGGTGACCTACGCGATCTGCCTGCCGCTGGAGCGCTGGCGGCCGGTCGAGAGCTGGCCCGACGCGAAGGCCGTCACCGTGGACGTTCTCTATACGCTGATCTCGCGTGTCGGCCTGCTGCCGCTGGTGACGTTCGTGCTGTTCTACCAGCTCCAGGTGGCGATGACCGGCTGGATGGCGGATCACGGCTGGGTCGCGCCGACGCTCGAGCGGATTTTCCCGTTCCTGCTCGGGCAGCAGGCGCTGACGTTCTTCCTTTACGTCGTGATCCTGGATTTCGCGGATTACTGGCGCCACCGGCTCTCGCACACCCTCAACTGGTGGTACTCGCTCCATGCGCTGCATCACGCGCAGCGGCAGATGACGTTCTGGTCGGATGATCGGAACCACCTGCTCGACGACGTCATCGCGTTCGTCTGGTTCACCGTGATCGGCCTGCTGATCGGCATCCCGCCGATGCAGTTCCCGCTTCTCGTGTTGCTGCTGCGGTTGCTGGAGAGCGTGTCGCACGCCAACGCGCGGGTGTCGTTCGGTTGGCTCGGCGAGCGGTTGCTGGTCTCGCCGCGGTTTCACCGGGCGCATCACGGCGTCACGGCGGCGGGCCTGGAGAGCGTGAACTACGGTGCGATCCTGCCCTGGTGGGACATGATCTTCCGCACTGCCGATTTCTCCCAGGATTTCGTCGCGACCGGCGACCCGACGGCGGAGGAGGCGCTGGCGACCGGCAGCTACGTGGCGCAGCAATGGGTCGGGCTGCGACGCCTGACGGGAACACTCGCGAGGCGGTCGGCTTACCCCGGTGTTCCGCTCTCCCAACCGTCTCCCCGGCGCGGAGAGGGCTAGCGTCAATCGAGCCAGGACGGCACGGGCAGGTTCTTGCTCCGCAGGAACTCCGGATTGAACAGCTTGGACTGGTAGCGGGAGCCGCCGTCGCAGAGGACCGTCACGACCGTGTGCCCCGGCCCGAGATCGTGTGCGACGCGGATCGCGGCCGCGACGTTGATCCCGGCCGAGCCGCCGACGCTCAGCCCCTCATGCAACAACAGGTCGAACACCTGCTCGAGCGCTTCGGCGTCCGGGATCTTGAGGGCGTCGTCGATCAGTACGCCCTCGAGATTGCCGGGAACGCGGGACTGGCCGATGCCTTCGGTGATCGAGCTGCCGGTCACGGTGAGATCGTTGTTCTTGACCCAGCCGTAGAGGCCGCTGCCGTCCGGGTCGGCGAGCACGATCCGCACCTCCGGCTTGCGCTGCTTCAGCGCCAGCGAGACGCCCGCGAGCGTGCCGCCGGTGCCGCAGGAGCAGGTGAAGGCGTCGACGCGGCCGGTGGTCTGGTGCCAGATCTCCGGGCCGGTGGTCATCCGATGGCCCTCACGATTGGCGAGGTTATCGAACTGGTTGGCCCAGACCGCGCCCAGCTCCTCCGCGAGGCGGCGAGAGACATGCACGTAGTTGCCGGGATCGCGGTAGGGCTTCGCCGGCACGAGGCGCAGATCGGCGCCGATCATGCGCAGGAAGTCGATCTTCTCGCGGCTCTGTGTCTCCGGCATCACGATGATCGAGCGGTAGCCCCGCGCATTGGCGACGAGCGTGAGGCCGATCCCGGTATTCCCGGCGGTGCCTTCGACGATGCTGCCGCCTGGCTTGAGCGCGCCGGTCTGCTCGGCGTCGAGGATGATCGCGAGCCCTGCACGGTCCTTCACCGAACCGCCCGGGTTCATGAACTCCGCCTTGCCCAGGATCGTGCAACCAGTCGCTTCGGACGCGCGGCGCAGCTTGATCAGCGGCGTGTTGCCGATCGCGTCGGCGAGGTCGGCGGCGATCGGCGGTGCGACGGTGGCGTGCGACGCGGTATCCATCAGCTCTGTCCTTTCGGTGATGGCGGGTTGAACGCACCGGCTCCGCGTGCGATGGCGGGGGACGGCGCAACAGCACAAATCGCCAGGAGCCGTCGCATGGTCGAGAATGTTCCTCCCGAAAAGGTCTGGGAAGCGCTGCAGCAAAATCCGCGAGCGCGGCTGGTCGATGTGCGGACCGATGCCGAGTGGACGTATGTCGGCCTACCCGACCTATCGGAGGCCGGCAAGCAGCCCGTCTTGATCCCGTGGCAGGTGTTTCCGCGCATGCAGTTGAACGGGCAATTCGTCGATCAGATGAAGGCAGCAGGGATAACGCCCGAGCACCACATCTATTTCCTCTGCCGCAGCGGCGTGCGCAGCCTCGCCGCTGCGGCCGCGGCACAGGAGGCAGGGTTCCCCAACGCCTACAACATCGCGGACGGCTTCGAAGGGCCGCCGGACGAGGACGGACATCGCGGCAACCGCGCCGGCTGGAAGGCAGACCGGTTGCCCTGGCGGCAGCGCTAGCCGTCGCTAGTTCATCGCGACCGTATCGGTCTCCTGGTCGTAGAGGACCTGCAGCACGACGCACCAATTGTAACGATAGTCCAGGACAGTGCCGCCAGGGGGCGCGAGCAAGCCGTCGGCGGTGACCGGTATGTGCTTCATGGTGACCGCGTCATCGAGATTGCCGCCGATGACGCTGAGTTCGCCCGGCTTGATGTCGACCACGAAATCGCAATGCGCCGGGAAGCCGCCGTGCGGAAGATCGCGGTAGCGGAGGCGGGCTGCCGAGCCGCGGCCCGTGCAGATGATGTCGCCGCGCTTCGGCGCGTAGCCGTCGGGCGGCTGGGCAACGATCACCCAGGGATCGTTGCCGCTCTGCGCCGCCCGCACCGCCGCGTTGATGTAGGTCGAATGGGATTGCGAATACGGAAAGCGCGTCCCTGCGCCCGCGATGCGCATGACATATGAAATGAACGCCGCCGACCACGCATACTCACCGTCGTCGGAAGCGCCGAAGACGACGCCGTACGCGTCGTGCTTGCCGGTCCAGTCCCGCGCGGAGCTGGTCGGGTTCATGCCGATCCACCAATATTCGCCGACCCGCTCCCACATGCCGGGCCAGCGTTCCGGCTTCAGCTCCGCGGGCAGTGGCGGCTTCGAGTCGGGCGGGTCGTCGTCGACCCCTTGGCCGAACAGCCGCCACTCGCGGAGCGCGATGCCGACCACGTCCTCGCGCGTGAGCCGCTCGTACGGCTTGGTGGCGAAGTCGGGAACGTAGTCGGTGTTGTAGCCCGGAAGTCCGGGTGCCGCCTCACTCTGCGGCGCCGGACTGGGTGCGGCGCAGCCGGCGAGGCCAAGCGAGGCGACGGCGATCAGCAGGCAGGTAGGCAAGACCGAGGCAACGGCGTCGGAGCGCATCGGGTGTCCACGGAGATTTTGATCGTTGGTCCTTAGTCTCCTGCCACGAAACGGCACAGAAACATAGCCGCGCGATCAGGAGCCGAACGAGTGCGGTTCTAGGTGCGGCGCGCCCGCAACCGCCGCCGCCTCGCACGACGGATCAGTCCGCCACAGCCGAGGACCGTCTGCGCGACCAGCGCGCCGACAAGGAAACCGGCGAAACCGTAGGAAATGGCGGCCGCGTCGAGCGTGAGGCGGATCTCGTAGCGGTCACGCGACGTGCGCCAGACCTCGCGCCGGTCGCCGTTCGGGTCGTCGGCGAGGTCGACCATCGCGGCGAACGGCTGCAGCAACGGCGAGACCGACGCGATCCGGTCCGCTGCACCCGACAACCGCTGCCAGGTCAAGATGTCATCACCCAGCGCCTTGGCGTGCGCTGGCTCGACCTTTTGCAGCGTCGCGATCAGGCCGCCGTCGTCCTGCGCGTCGATCGCGTACTGCGCCCGCACGGCACGTTCGTGGCGATCGACTGAGGCGCGGAGTTCGCGCGCGGACTGGATCAGGCCGGTCTCGTAATCGGCCGTGAGCGCCGGCAGCTGCATCGCGAGCACGCAAGCGGGAACGGCGAGCGCCAGTAGAAAGCCGCTCGAGAGATATCGCGTGATGCGCAACCCGGCCTCAGGCGTGCTCCCGGAAGAGCGCGTGCAGGCCGGCCTCGCTCGCCTCGCAGCGGCCCCGTTCCGTGATCAACCCCGTGAGCAGACGCGCGGGCGTGACATCGAAGGCCGGGTTTGCGGCGGCACTCCCGGTCGGGGTCACGCGCACCGTCACGACCGTTCCGTCCAACGCGCGACCGGTAATCGTCGTCACCTCGCTGCCGGTGCGTTCCTCGATCGGGATGTCTCGCAGCCCGTCCGATGCGGCCCAGTCGATCGTGGAGGACGGCATGGCGACCCAGAACGGGATGGCGTTGTCGTGCGCGGCAAGCGCTTTCAGGTAGGTGCCGATCTTGTTCGCCGCGTCGCCCGTGCGCGTCACCCGGTCGGCGCCGACGATGACGAGATCGACGTCGCCGTGCTGCATCAGATGGCCGCCGGCGTTGTCCGCGATGACCGTATGGGCGACGCCATGCTTGCCCAGCTCGAAGGCGGTCAGAGCGGCACCCTGGTTCCGCGGGCGAGTCTCGTCCACCCAGACATGCAGGTCGATACCCTGTTCGTAAGCCGTGTAGATCGGCGCGAGCGCGGTGCCCCAGTCGACCGTCGCGAGCCAGCCGGCATTGCAATGCGTCAGCACGTTGACGCGGCGGAACGTGCGGTTGGCGGTATCGGCGATCAGCTCCGCGCCGTATTCGCCGATCGCGCGGCAGCGAGCGACGTCCTCCTCCGCGATCGCCGCGGCTTCCTCGTAGGCGATCCGGACCCGGTCGCTGGCGCGGGTGTTGCGGAGCCGCGTGAGCATCCGGTCGATCGCCCAGCGCAGGTTGACGGCAGTGGGACGGGTCTGCGCGAGCATGGCGCAGTCGCGCTCCATGGCCGCGCTGCCGGCATCGGTGCGCAGGGCGAGGCAGACGCCATAGGCCGCCGTCGCTCCGATCAGCGGCGCGCCGCGCACCTGCATGGTGCGAATGGCGTGCGCGATCTCGGCGACCGTCGTCAGGCGCGGAATCTCGAAGGACCAGGGCAGCTTGGTCTGGTCGATGATGCGGATCGACCAGCCGTCCTGTTCGTCCACCCACACGCTGCGGTAGGGGGTGCCGTCAACCTTCATCGCTTCGACGCCTTCAGGTGCGCTGGTGCATGACGCAGACCAGGGTGAACAGGCGGCGCGCAGTCTCGAAGTCGATCGTGACCTTGCCGCCGAGCCGCTCGGCCAACAGCTCCGCGCCCTCGTTGTGCAGCCCGCGGCGGCCCATGTCGATGGCCTGGATACGCGACTCTCGCCCCTCCTGGACCGCGAGGATGTGGCTGTCCACCAGCATCTGATAGTCCTTGATGAGGCGGCGGAACGGGCCGAGGGCCAGCGCGATCGCGGTCAGCGGGGTGTCGTCGAGCCGGCGGATGTCGAAGACCAAACGCCCTTCGACGATGGAGAGGCGGAGGGCATACGGGCCGGGCTCCTGGACGGCGTGGGGCGCGAACCGGTTCTCGACCTGCAGATCGCTAACAGCCTGGGCGCGGTCCGCTTCGAGGACGGGTGAGAGCCGCGTCAGAGTTTCGCCTTCGAGGCTGATATCCGCCAGCCGTGCATTCGTCTGCACGGATGCGGAAGGCTCATCCATCGCGCTCGTCGTCCGACTTCATCATCCCAAGTTTGAGCATCAACCCGACCGTCGCACCCTTGATCGGGCGAAGCAGCACGAGGCTCAAGCCGAGCGCGAGCGGCACCCAGATCGCGGTGTGGACCCAGAGCGGCGGTCTGACCGTGCGCTCGAGGAGCAGCATGGCCGGGACGATCATGTGCCCGACGGCGAAAATGGTGAAATACGGAGGCGCGTCATCGGCCCGCACGAGGCCGAGCGGTGCGCCGCAATCGCTGCATTGCTTGACGACGCGCAGATAGCCCTGGAACAGATGCGTTCGCCCGCACATCGGGCAGCGGCACATGAAGCCGCGCGCGAGCGCCACGCTCAGCGGGAGTGCTGCCCACGGTAGCTGCGGGGTCTTGCGGTCCGGCTCCCATCGCGTGGTCGTCGTGGGGGTATCGAGCATCACACGTCCTTTATCCGCCCGACCACTTGAGGGGCCGGGATGCATCGATCAAGCCGCGCCGGGCGCTCCGCTTGCCTGCCTTGCGACGAAGCGGCCGTCGCCAGGGCGCGCGAGAACCTGCGTCCCGTCCCACACGACGCGACCGCGCAGCACCGTGGCGGCGACCGCAGCGCGCATTGTGCGCCCATGATAGGGCGACCAGCGCATCGGCGGATCATCGACGATGCGCGCCTCGTCGAACACCGTCTCGCCGGGCGCGAGAACGAGCAGGTCGCAGTCGCTGCCGATCCGGATCGCACCTTTCCTCGGATAAAGGCCGTGGAAGCGTGCGGTCCGCTCGGCGCAATACGTCGCCATCAGCGTCGGCGCCAGCCCGCGCTCGTCGAGCAGTGTGTACATCAGCGGCGCGAAGCTCTGCAGCCCGGTGAGTCCCGCGGCGTTCGCGAAGATGTCGGGTGCGCTTTTGCGCGCGAGCGGCCAGGGCGCGTGATCGGTCGAGACATAGGCGATCTCGTCGGCAAGCAGCCGCTCCCACATGCGTTCAACTTCGTCGCGCGTGCGGAACGGCGGATTGCATTTGCCGCGGCCGCCGAGTCGCACGATGTCGTCCTCGGTCATGCAGAGATACTGGATGCAGGCCTCGCCGGTCGCCTTTCCGCCGATCGCGCGGAAGCTCCGCGCGATGTCGAAGCCGCGGGCAATCGAGGAGTGTGCGATGTGCACGTGCGCGCCGGTCGCCAGTCCGATCTCGAAGATCTCCTGATCCGCCATCGCCTCGGCGAGCGGCGGGCGGGTGCGGCAATGCATGATCGGGTCGGTCTTTCCGGCGGCGCGGGCTTCGGCGGTGAGCGTCTCGACGAGTTCCTGATCCTCGTTGTGCACGGCGACGGGCACGCCTGTTTTCGCGATCTCGGCGAATGCAGCGACCATTGTGGGATGGTCGATGCGGGGAAAGCGGACCGCATTGTACTCGTAGGTCGACAGCTTGAACGCGGCGATGCCTCCTGCCGCGAGGGCGGGAATTGCGTCGACGCCGCCCACCTTGCGGATCGTACCGTAGAGCGCGACGTCCACATGCGCCGTGCGCTCGACCCAGCCGATCTTGTCGCGCAGGATCGCGGCGTCCGTGACCGGTTGCGGCTCGTCGTACGGCATGTCGACGCAGGTGGTGACCCCGCCCGCCGCCGCGCTGCGCGTTGCGCTCGCAATGCCGGGCCAGCCGGTCGACGATGACGTATGCATGTGGCCGTCCACCAGTCCCGGCAGGATGAGGCGGCCGCTGTGATCGATCGTCTCCGCGGCCGCCGGCGGCGCGCCTTGTCCGATCGCGGCGATGACCTCGCCGCGCGCCGCCACATAGCCGTCGCGGATGACGTCGGCGCTGGTCACGATGTCACCGAGGAACACGCGATCGAACGGTTGCGGCATCGGCGCATCTCCGGTTGCAGACACGTGCCGAAATGGGGGCGTGCGCTTGCCGTTGCGGCAGCACGACCTTAGGACACGTTCGTTGCAACGCTAGCCCCCGCGCGGCGCGCCGCCAACCGAGCCCGCCCGTGCCTCGGAGAAGCATCCATGAGGCTGCACGACGTCAAAGTCTTTCCATCCAAGGCCGCACTTCCGCGCGACGACCAACTCGCCTGGAAGATCGCAATGGTGGCCGCGGACAGGGTAGCGGTCCCACGCGACGTCGCCGAGATGATCGTCAACCGGATCATCGACAACGCGTCCGTCGCGACCGCCGCGATCAACCGCCGCCCCGTTGTGTCCGCGCGCGACATGGCGCTCGCGCATCCGCGGCGCGGCGGCGGCGCGACCGTGTTCGGCGTCGCGCCCGCGAAGCGGGTGACCCCGGAATGGGCGGCATGGGCGAACGGTACCGCGGTGCGCGAGCTTGATATGCACGACACTTTCCTCGCGGCCGACTACTCGCATCCCGGCGACAACATCCCGCCTATTCTCGCCGTCGCGCAGACGATGGAGAAATCGGGTCGCGACCTGATCCGCGGCATCGCGACCGGCTACGAGATTCAGATCGACCTCGTCCGCGCGATCTGCCTGCACGCGCACAAGATCGATCATATCGCCCATCTCTGCCCCGCGCAGGCGGCGGGGATCGGCACACTTCTCAGGCTGCCGGTGGCGACGATCTACCAGGCCGTGCAGCAGGCGGTGCATGTCAGCTTCACCACGCGCCAGTCGCGCAAGGGCGAGATCAGCAGCTGGAAGGCGTACGCGCCGGCCCATGCGGGAAAGCTGGCGATCGAGGCGGTGGATCGTGCGATGCGCGGCGAAGGCGCGCCGAGCCCGATCTACGAGGGCGAGGACAGCGTGGTCGCATGGATGCTCGATGGACCCGACGCGCATTATCAGGTGCCGCTCCCCGAGCCGGGCGAGTCGAAGCGCGGGATCCTCGACAGCTACACGAAGGAACATAGCGCCGAGTATCAGAGCCAGGCGCTGATCGATCTCGCCTTCCGGCTGCGCGACCGCATCCCCGACCTATCGCAGGTCGAGAAGATCGTGCTGCACACGAGCCATCATACGCATTACGTGATCGGCACCGGCGCGAACGACCCGCAGAAGATGGATCCCAAGGCGAGCCGCGAGACGCTCGACCATTCGATCATGTACATCTTCGCCGTCGCTCTGCAGGACGGACGCTGGCATCACGTCGACAGCTACGCGCCGAAGCGGGCGTCGCGGCCGGACACCGTCGCGCTGTGGCACAAGGTCGAGACGCGCGAAGATCCGGCGTGGACGCGGCGATATCATTCGCGCGACCCGAACGAGCTTGCGTTCGGCGGGCGCGTCGAGGTGCACATGCGCGACGGCTCGGTGATCGAGGACGAACTCGCAGTGGCCAACGCGCACCCGCTCGGGGCGCGGCCGTTCGTGCGCGAGGACTACATCCGCAAGTTCCAAACGCTGACCGAGGGCATCATCGCCGCGCGCGAGGCCAACCGTTTTCTCGAGGCGGCGCAGGACCTCGCGAGCCTGCCGGCGGGCGAACTCCACCGGCTCAACGTCGCGTTGCCTGCCGGCGCATTGTCCGTGGGCAAACGCGGCATTTTCTGAGGAGTGACGACGATGGACGACGTGAGCGACATCAAGAAGGGCCTCGTGGGCGTGGTGGCGGATGTCTCAGCCGTGTCCAAGGTGATGGCGGAGACGAACAGCCTCACCTATCGCGGCTACGCCGTGCAGGATCTCTGCGAGGAATGTTCGTTCGAGGAGGTGGCGTATCTCCTGCTCAACGGCGAGCTTCCGACGGCCACACAGCTCAAGGCGTTCAGCGACGAGGAGCGCTCGCAACGCGCGATCTCCGAGGCGCTGCACCGCGTCATCAAGGAATTCCCGCACGCGGGTCATCCGATGGACGCGATCCGCACGGCGGTTTCCTTCATGGGCATGGAGGATCCGGAGGTCGGGGACATCAGCCACGCCGCGACGATGCGCAAGGCGATGCGCCTGCTTGCGAAGATCCCGACGGCGATCGCGGCGACCTATCACGCGGGGAAGGGAACGGCGTCGATCGCGCCCGACCCGAAGCTGAGCTTCGCCGAGAACTTCTTCCATATCTGCTTCGGCCGCGTGCCGCCGAAGGAGGTGGTGAAGAGCTTCGAGGTCACGCTGATCCTCTACGCCGAGCACGGCTTCAACGCGTCCACCTTCGCTGCCCGCGTCGTCGCCTCCACGCAGGCCGATATCCACGCCGCGGTCGTGGCCGGCATCGCGGCGCTCAAAGGCCCGCTGCACGGCGGCGCCAACGAGGCGGTGATGCACATGCTGAAGGAGATCGGCACGCCGGAGAAAGCGCGCGGGTGGCTCGAGGGCCGCTTCGAGCATCATGCGCTGGTGATGGGCTTCGGCCACCGCGTCTACAAAAGCGGCGACAGCCGCGTGCCGACGATGACGAAATATGCCGAGCGCATGGCGGAGGTGGTCGGCGACCGCACCTGGATGGAGATCAGCCGCATCCTTGCGAGCGAGATGATCGCGCGGAAGAAGATATATCCCAACCTCGACTTCCCTGCCGGTCCCGCCTTCTACCTGATGGGGTTCGACATCCCGATGTTCACGCCGATCTTCGTGGCGTCGCGCATCACCGGATGGGCGGCGCATATTCTGGAGCAGGGCGCTGACAACCGGCTGATCCGGCCTTTGTCGTTCTACAACGGCGTCGCGCAGCGAAAGGTCGTGCCGATGAGCGCGCGCTGACGCTCGTTTCGACACCCCTCCGAACGTCGAATCGCTGCGGCGGAAACGCCGCGGCGATTTTTTTGCATTCAAATCGACCGCAGCGCATTCGTTTTTGTTGACATGACTGCGCGAGAAAGCAGATAGCGGAAACCGCACGCCTGCGCGCGAGTCGCGATTCGCCAAGCGCACCTGCGAGAGCGAACGAGACGCTCGGGGCGTGCAACTGGGAAGGTACGGTCAATGTGCCGCATGCTTGTCCGAGCTACGAGCGCAGCAGCGCGACGGCGCCGGACGGAGCGTTGCTCGCCGCCTGTCGTTCACGACTGCGCCATGGCGCGGCATCGGGGATGCGGTCGCCACATTGTCGTCGCGATCGTGCTCCGATGATCCGGTCCGCACGTATTCCCGCCTGCCGGCGCCGGCTTCGTTTTGCGGAACTGATTACGCAAGGCGCCGTTCTCCTGTCACCGACGAACCACAACGATTGATGAGGAGCCTGACCAACGTGAGCAACGAAGAGAATTCCGGCAGATCGCCGGCCCAGCCGCTGGCGATGCGCACCACGACACGCAAGACCGGCGGACGGACGACGGCGGCGCGCGGCACCGGCGCGCGGAAGACCACGACGTCCAAGTCCGCGGCGGCGAAGAAACCCGTCGGGCGCATGGCGAAAGCGGCCCCGAAGAAGACGACGCGCGCCGCTGCCACCAAGGCGCCCGCGCGGAAGACGGCGGCGAAGAGCATGCGCGGCGCCGCTTCGAAGACGCCGGCACGGAAGACGGCGACCCGCGGCACGAAGACCGCCGCGAAGTCGACGACCACGGCGCGCAAGACGGCGGCGAGCCGCACCACGCGCGGTGCGACGAAGTCGACGGCGGCGAAGTCGACCGCGGCGAAATCGACCGCTCGCAAGACTGCGATGAAGGCGGCGCCGACTGCCCGGAAGACCCCGGCCAAGCGCGCCGTCAGCACGCCGCGCAGAAGCCGGAAGTCTGAAACACCGATGCCGAGCGAGTCGACGATGCCGGAAGCGCACGACGACGAAGAGCATCACACCGGCTCGGAAAACTGATCGGGCGCGCGTCGCACGACGGAGAATGAATGGGCGCTCCGGCGACGGGGCGCCCGTTCTTTGTACGCCGCGCGCTATCCGAACGTGGCGAGCAGGTCGTCGACTTGAGCCTCGGTCAGCAGTCGCGGGCGGTGACTGCGCAGCGTGAGAAACAACTTGGCCGCTTCCTCCAACTCCTCGGCCGCGTACACCGCCTCGGTCAATGTCCGCCCGCTGACCACCGGGCCGTGATTCGCCAGCAGCACGGCCCGCGAAGCCCGCGCCGCATCGTGGATCGCGGGCTCCATCGCTGAGTCGCCGGGGCGGTAGTAGGGCAGCACCGGCATCGATCGGCCGACGCGCATGACGAAATAGGGCGTGAGCGGCGGGATCGGATTGGCCGCGTCGACATCGGGCAGGCAGGCAACCGCCGTCGCCATGGTCGAGTGCAGATGCACCACCGCGCCCGCATCGGGCCGCGCGCGATAGAAGGCGCGGTGCATGAACACCTCCTTCGACGGCGGATCGCCGTCGCGGTGCGCGAACGCGCCGTCGAGCTTGGAGAGCCGCGCGGGATCGAGCCGGCCGAGACTCGAATTCGTCGGCGTGATCAGATAGCCGTCCGGCAGGCGCGCGCTGATGTTGCCGGCGCTCCCGACCGAAAACCCGCGCGCGAACAAGCTGCCGGCGAGCGTCACCAGCAGCTCCCGCGTCGCCTGTTCGTCGGGACTCATGGTGCGTCGAGCATCGCGAACGCCTTCAGGAAGAAGTCGCGCGCCCCGAAATTGCCGGACTTGAGCGCGAGCAGCAGCGCATCGCCCTCGCGTTCTGCGTAGGTCCAGGGCACACCGGGATCGATCTCCGGCCCGATCCGCAGCGCGCGCACGCCGAGGCGCTGCACGACCGCGCCCGCCGTCTCGCCGCCGGCCACCACGAGCCGCCGCACGCCCGCGCGCACGAGGCCCTCCGCGATGGCGGCGACGGCGCGTTCGATCATCGCGCCCGCTTCGTCGCGGCCGAGCCGCTGTTGCAGCGCGGCGACTCGATCGGGCGGCGCCGATGCGGCGATCACGATGGGCGTGTCGCCGAGCTTGCCGTCCGCCCAGTCCAGCGCCGCGCGGGCGAGCGCGTCGGCATCGGGCATTGCGAGCGCGTCGAGCTCGAGCGTGGGAACGTGCTCGCGCGCCGTCGCGATCTGGAACAGCGTCGCACGCGAGCACGATCCGGCGAGGACGGCCGCGGGACCGGTAATCGCGGGAAGGTCCGCGGCATCTTCAACTTCGGGAAGCTGACCGGCGCGGCGGAAATTCTCCGGCAGGCCCATCGCGACGCCGGAGCCGCCGGTCAGGAGCGCATGATGCGCCGCCGCCGCGCCGATCGCGAGGAGATGCGCGTCCGTCACCGCATCGACGATCGCGTAGCGATGGCCGCGTTCCTTCAGCGACGTCATGGCGTCGCGAATCGCGGCGCCGCCCCGTTCGACGGTCGCGAACGGCACGAGCCCGACGGTCCCGTCGGTCTGCCGCCCGAGCACGCGGACGAGATTGGCGTCGGTCATCGGCGTCAGCGGATGGTGCTCCATCCCACTCTCGTTCAGCAGCGCCGTGCCGACGAACAAGTGGCCCTGGAACACGCTGCGAGCGTTGGCGGGGAACGCTGGCGTCGCGAGCGCGAAGCCGCAGCCGAGCGCATGCACGAAGGCGTCCGCGACCGGGCCGATGTTGCCCTGTTCCGTGCTGTCGAAAGTGGAGCAGTATTTGAAGAAGAACTGGCGGCAGCCGGCGTCGCGCAGCCAGCGCAGGGCGGCGAGACTCTGCGACACGGCCTCCGCGACCGGCGCTGTGCGCGACTTCAGCGAGACGATGATCGCGTCGGCGTCCGGCGGCGGCGTGCCGGCACCGGGCACGCCGATCAGCTGCACGGCGCGCATGCCGTTCTTCACCAGGATGGAGGCGAGGTCGGTGGCGCCAGTGAAGTCGTCGGCCACGCAGCCCAGCAGCGGCGGCATGCGCCTCTCTCCCGTCTATTTGCCCGCGAGTGTCGCGACCGCGCCAGACGATGGCAAGCGGGCCACCCGGCGATCAGCCAGCGACTGTCAGAACCAAGCGCTCCACCTCGGATGGTTCACCGAGCCGATTGGAGAGCCGCGGCGAACGCACGCGCCTGCGTGTTCCAGTCCGGCAGCGAGCGGCCTATCTGCCACGCCGCCTCCGCCAGGGCGCGCCGCAGCGCCGTATCGAAGATCATCCGCCGCAGCGATTTCGACAGCGTGTCGCGATCGCCTGGCGTGCAGACGGCGCCGGCCTCCGGCGTCACCAGCGCGCCGGCCGCACCGCCCGCCGTAACGGCGACCGGGAGGCCGCGCTTCAGCGCTTCCGCGACCGCCATGCCATAGCCCTCGAAATGCGTTGCCAACGCGAAGATGTCGCTGCGCCGCCACAGAATTTCGAGCGCATCGGAGGCGAGCTCGCCCGCGAACCTCACCCGGTCGGCGACGCCGAGCTCCGTCGCGAGCGCGGCGAGCGTCTGCGCGTGGACGGGATCGCGGTCCGACGTGCCCACGATCGTGAGGGCCCAGTTCAGATCGAACAGCCGCGCAAGCGCGCGGATCAGAACGTCGTGGCCCTTGCGCGGGATCAGCGCGCCGACGGCGAGGATCTCGCAGCGCGCGGAGCCGGAGCCCGTGCTGCGCGGCGCGTCCGGCGTGCCGGGCGCCACCGTCACGATGCGTTCGCGCGGCACCGCGAATTCAGTGATCAGACGTTCGAGAGTCGCGTCGCTGGTGACGATCAGGCGCGGCAGCTGCGCGTAGAGCCGCGTCTCCAGCACGCGCAGCTGGGCGCGCGCATCCTCGTCGCGACCCGTTTCGAGTGCGGTGGGATGGTGGATCAGGCCGATCGCGCCGCGCGCGCCGAGCGCGTCCGGGCGCTCGGCAAAGGCGGACATGCCGAGCCCGTCGACGACGATGCGCGCGTCCGCAAGGACCGAGTCGAACTCGGCGGGCGGCACGATGTCGACACGGTGGCCGTCGCTGCGCATCGCTTCGATCATCGCGCGGTCGTAACCGTAGCCGCCCGAGATCGTATCGATCGCACCGGGGACGATGAACGCCACGTGCATCAGGCGATCGGTCCTTCGAAAGACGCCCATGCGACCGGGCTCTCGCGGAGCAGCACCTTCAGCCCTGCGAGCGTGCCTCCGGCCTCGCCCAGCACGCCGTTCCGACACGCGGCGGCGATGCGGCTGTGCAGATGGAAGGCGACGTGCTCGGTCGTGGTGTTCCGGCCGGCGAAGTCCGCCACGTCGTCGAGATTGCGGTAGTCGATCTCGTCGAGAATGCGGCGCAGTTCGGTGCGGGCGAGGCCGATGTCGATCAGCAGGTTCAGCGCATCGAGGCGCTCGGCGCGGAACTCCACCTCGACCGTGTAGGTCGCCCCGTGCAGGCGCTGCGCCGGGCCGAATTCCGCGCCGCGGAAGCTGTGCGCGATCATGATGTGGTCGCAGACGGTCAGCGCATACATTCTATTCGTCTCGGTAGGTCACGACGTGGCAGAGGCCGTGTGCGAGCAGACGCGGCATGGTCTCCGGCAACGCCTCGAACGGGGTTGGCGGTTCCAGCAGCACGTCGTAGCCGGGGTCGGCCAGCAGCGCGAGGGCGAGTTCGAGGCGTTCACGCCTTGTCCGGCGCTCGCGCATCGCGGGGGCGACGTGACCGACCTGCGAGGAGATCAGCCGCAGCCGCTTCGCGTGGAACGCCTCCCCGAGCGGGAGCGCGGGCGCCCGATCACCGAACCAGCTCGCCTCGACGATGCGCGCCTCGAACGCCGCGCAGCCGAGCGCGCGCCGAATCCCGTCTTCGCTGCCGGAGGCGTGCACGACGAGGTCCTGCGAGGACGGAATGGCATCCGGCATCGCGAAGCGACAGCCGAAGGATCGCGAGGATTCGGCGCGCGACGCATCGATATCGACAACGGTCGCGGCGACGCCGGGAATGCGCGCGATCAGGGCGGCCGCGAGCAGCCCGACCACCCCCGCGCCGATGATCGTCACGCGCTCGCCGGGGAGCGGGGCCGCATCCCACACGATGTTCAGCGCCGTCTCCATGTTGGCGGCGAGCACGGCGCGGCGCGTCGGCACGCCGTCCGGCACGCCAACGCACATCGCGGCGGGTGCGACGAGATGTTCCTGATGCGGATGGAGCACGAAGAAGCGCCGGCCCTCCGCGTCGCGGCCAACGGCGCTGTAGCCGTATTTCACCGGGAACGGGAAGGCGCCGGCCATCAGCGGCGCCCGCATCGTCGCGTATTGCGACGACGGCACGCGGCCTTCGAACACGAGCCGCTCGGTGCCGCGCGAGACGCCGCTCGCGAGCGTCCGCAGGCGAGCCATGCCGAGCGCTTCGTCGGGCAGCGTTTCGGTGCGCAACTCGCCGCGGGCTGGACCGACCGTCCAGAAGGCGCGGCTCAGCACATCGGCGGCTTCGCGCGGTGCAGCGGGATGTCGAACAGCAGATCGTCGCCGAGCGCGTGGACGGTCCAGCCGACCCGCAGCGCGCGATCGGGCGTCCCGGGGCAGGGGAGAGTGAACCCGGGAACCCCCGCGCCGAGCAGGACCGGTGCGACAGTCACGTGGAGCCGGTCGAGGGCGCCGGCCGCCAGGAAGCGCGACACCGTGATGCCGCCGCCCTCGATCAGGATCCGGCGCAGGCCCCGCCGGGCGAGCGCGGCGACCACCGCCGCCGGGTCCGCACCATCGCCGGTGCGCGGCACGCGGAGTACCTCCGCCGATCCGTGCAAATCGCTGCCCGGCGCATGGTCGCCGCATACCAGCAGGGTGGCAGGCGGGTCGCGGAAGACGCGGCGGTCGGGGGAGAGCCGGCGTTCCGTATCGATCACGACGCGGAGCGGCGAGGGACCGGCGCAATGGCGCGTGGTGAGCAGCGGATCGTCCGCCCGCACCGTTCCGGCGCCCACGACGACGGCGTCGCAGAGCGCCCGCAGCCGATGCGTATGCACGATGTCTGCCCGGCCGCTGATCCAGAAGCTGGCGCCGTTGCTGGTCGCGATGCGCCCGTCGAGTGACTGCGCGATGCGGGCAACGACGAAACA
>DATAPS010000113.1:0-3707 GCA_036265085.1 Acetobacteraceae bacterium
ACCGGAGGATAGGACCTGCGGCGAGATCAGCGCGAGGACACCGACTGCCACGCCTCCAATGGCCGGACGCAGCCACACAGGGACACCGCTGCGGCGGAAAATGGTCTCGGTGAGCGTTACCCCACGCATGATCGCGATACCGACGAGCGCGCACAGAACCCCGAGCAGCACGATGATCGCGTAGTCGGACGGATCGATCGCGGTCGGCACCCGCAGGTCGAAGCCATACTCGGAGGGAACGAGGCCGCGCACGACCGCGACGGCGGTGATCGAGGCGACGACCACCGGCGCGAGCGTCGCCAGCGAATAGGTACCGATCACCAGCTCGAAGGCGTAGAACGCGCCGGTGAGCGGCGCATCGAATGCGGCCCCGATCGCGCCCGCGGCGCCACAGCCCACGAGCAGCCGTAGATCGCTGCGGCGCAAGCGAAAACTGCGCCCCAGGCGTGAAGCGAACGCGGAGCCGATCTGCGCATATCCCGCCTCCAGCCCCACCGACGCGCCGAACCCGTTCGAGAGCACGGTCTGCGCCACGACGACGAGGCTGTCGTTCAGCGACATCCGCCCGCCGAACAGGGCATTCGCCTCGATCGGGTCGACCGCGCGCCGTGGCCGCCAGCGCGCCAGCGCGAGACCGAACATCCCAATGATCAGGCCTCCGATCGGCAGAACGAAGACGCAGCGCCACCAATCGATCGACACCTCGGCACTCAGCCGGTCGTGCGTGCCGACTTTGTAGAGGTACTCGTGCATGACCTGCGTGATTATGCCCATCGCGGTCACGCACAGGCCGGCAATGAGCCCGACGAAGGAGGCGAGGAAGATGAGCCAGATCTCGTCGGCGCGGACGAGTGCGCGCAGCGTGTGCGGCGCATGCATGACCCAGTCGCGGATCGGCCGCCGGCGGCGCGTCGGCGCAGGTGCCCGACTACCACCGGCGACGAAGCGCGACAGAAATCTCTGCCGCAGACCCGAGCCGTTTGGCGCGAGATCCGCGTCCCCAGGAATGCTCCTGCCGCCGGGGAAGCCTATCATGTCCAGTCCGAACAAAGCCGCCGACGACGTCGCGGCCCATCGCAGGCCGCAAACCCATCGCGCGACAATCAAGCCATTCATGGGCCGGTCGGTTCCGGCGATCAACTGGGTTAGTACGGAGTCGGTCTGAACAATTCGTAACGACCGTGTGACATCGCCGCCGCCGGATGGTGCGTCAGTGCAGTGCCCGGTCTGCGCGTGTCGCGTCCAGGTCGTCCTGCACGAATGCCTCGATCACCTCCGCAAGCGGTTCATGCGGCGCGAAGCCGAGCCTGCGGGCCTTGCGCGGCGCGAAGGACGCTGGCCAGCCGCCGACGATCGCCGCGATCTGCGGGTCGGGCTGGCGGCGGATCAACCGGGCCGCTCCGGGCCGTACGCTCTCGAGGGCGGCGATGATCTGCCCCACCGTCACGCTGATGCCGGGCGGCGTCACGCTGCGGTCGAGCCCCATCGGCGCGGTGTCGAGCGCGGCTGCATGCATCAGCCAGGAGACCGCCCGCCTGGGGCTGGCGACCCACACCGCAAAGTCGTCGGGGACTGGAAGATCGGTCGGCAGGCCGAGCAGCGGCTCGCGGACGATCGCGGAAAAGAAGCTGGAGGCCGCTTTGTTCGGCCGCCCCGGTCGGACGATGATCGTCGGCAGGCGCAGGCAGACGGCGTCGAGGAAGCCGCGCCGGCTCGCGTCGGCGAGGAGGATCTCGCCCATGGCCTTCTGCGCGCCGTAGCTGTTCGCCGGCACCTGCCGCGCATCGTCGTCGAGCACGACCCCCTGGCCGCCGCTGAAGCTCGCCACGCTGCTGGTGAACACGACGCGCGGCGGCTTGGCGAGCGTGCGGCAGGCGGCGATTACGGCGCGGGTGCCGTCGAGGTTGACGGACATCCCGAGGTCGTAATCGGCCTCGGCGGCGGCGCTCACGACGGCGGCGAGGTGGAACACGACCTCCGTCCCGGGGGGGATCGCGGCCGCCGGCAACGTGGCGAGGTCGCCGGTCACCACATCGGTCGGGAATGGCGCAGCAGTGAGCTCGGTCGGGCTCTGGTCGAATAGCGTGAGGCCCGTGACGGGCCGGCCGCCAAGCGCGCCCTCCGACGCCAGCGCTCGGGCGAGCTTGCGGCCGAGAAAGCCGGCGGCGCCGAGAATCGTGATGCGCATCGATTTCCTCCCTAGCTGTTGACGCGATAAGCACAGCGCGACGCCCCGCGATAGAGGGCCGGAGGAACGATGGCGGCGGGTTGGGGCGAGCTTTTGCGCGGGAGCAATCTGCCGCGAAGCGGGGCGGTGGCGGGCGGCATGGTGATCCACGCCCTCAACACCTTCATCGTGGTGACGATGCTGCCGACGATCGTGCGCGACATAGGCGGCCTGCGCTTCTTCGCCTGGAACACCACGCTGTATGTCGTCGCATCGCTGATCGGGGGCGCGATGTGCGCGCGGCTGCTCGCCCGGCTCGGCGCGCGGCCGATGTACCGGATCGCGCTCGGCACCTTCGCGTTCGGCGCGGCGCTGTGCGCGGTGGCGCCCAGCATGCCGGTGCTGCTGGTCGGGCGCTTCCTACAGGGTATGGGGGCAGGGACGCTGTCGGCCCTCTCCTTCACGATGGTCCGGATGCTGTTCCCGCCGTCGCTTTGGGCGCGCGGGTTGTCGGTGATCTCGGCGGCCTGGGGCGTCGCGACCCTGCTCGGGCCGGCGCTCGGCGGCGCCTTCGCGCAATTTGTGGGCTGGCGCCTCGGCTTCGTGCTGCTGCTTGCGGTGGCGCCCGGTCTGCTCGTGCTGGTGGAAGTGGCGTTGCCGCGCGACCTCGTCCGTCCACGCGCGCCGCGGACGCCGCTCGCGGTGCCCAACTTGGTGATCCTGGTCGCGAGCGTGCTGTGCGTGTCGGTGGGCAGCATGGCGGCCGATGCACGGTTCGGCGTGCTCGGCTTTGCCGCCTCCTTGGCTGGGTTCGCTTGGTTCGTGCGGCGAGAGACGAGCGGCGTGGCGCGGCTGCTGCCGCAGGGCGCCTGCTCGCCGGCCACGCCGCTCGGCGCCTGTTACTCGACGCAGGTGCTGCTGCTGACCGCCGTGAGCGTGGAAATCTTCGTGCCCTATTTCCTGCAGACGCTGCACGGCTTGGTGCCGCTGCACGCCGGATATCTTTCGGCGCTGATGGCGGGCGGGTGGACGGCGGGGTCGATGATGAGCTCGGTCGGCTCCGCGCGCACGACGCGCGCCGCGCTGGGCGGGGGCCCGCTGATCCAGGTGGCGGGGCTGATCGCGCTGGCGCTCGTCATGCCGATGCTCCGGAACGATCCGCCGACCATTACGCTCATCGGCATCGCGATGGCGTCCCTGGGCATTGGCATCGGCGTGTGCTGGCCGCACCTGGGAGCCGGAGTGTTCACGTATGCGGCGGAGGGGGAGAAGGACCTCGCGGCGTCGTCGATGACGGTCGTGATCATGGTCGCGAACGCCTTTGCTTCCGCGTTCGGCGGCTTGGTCACCAACATGGCGGGGCTCACCGTACCGGGCGGCGTGGCGGGCGCCATCTCGGCCTCGTCCTGGCTGTTCGCGCTGTACGCCGGAGCGCCGGCGCTGGCTTGGTTTGTCACACGACGCCTTCGTTCGGTGGCGCCGCCAGTCACGGCGTGACCGATATGCCGGCTCAGCGACGCGCAAGCCAGCCACCGACGGG
>DATAPS010000114.1:0-32145 GCA_036265085.1 Acetobacteraceae bacterium
TCTGCGAGTCGCTCGGCGTGGGTTGAGCGCTACATCGGCGGAACAAGACCATCCTTGCCCACCTGGACGCGGCTCGTGCTCAACGAGCCGTCGGCCGCCTTCGCCGCGCTGAAGATCAGGATGTGCGCGCCCGGCGTGAGCAGCGCGATGCTTCCCGGCTCGTAAGTGACCACCGGCGCGTCGTCGGGCACGTCCACGAGCGCTTTCTGGCCCTGATACGTCACAGTCAGCCGGTGGCCTTCGGTGCCGGTGACGTCGCCCACGGTCCCGTTGGTCATCGTGCTCTGTGGCGTGAGATCGAACGGCCGGCTGCCTTCGCCCGCGCCGCGTGCGGATTCGGGGAAGACCTGCACTTCGAGCGCCCGCAAAGTGCCGTCCTTCTGCGGGATCGCCGCGGTCCCGATATACGAGCCCGTCTTGATCGCGCCGAACGAACTCGGCGCGATGACCGTGACGACGGTATTCGGCGCCAGCGCGACGGTCAGCTTCTCGCCGGCGCGCGTCGTCACGTGGAGGGTCCGGCCGTCGAGCGAGTCGACGTCGCCGCGGATGCGGACCGTCGGCGTCTGCGCCGATGCGCTCGCCGCGACGAGGGTCATCATCAAGCCGAAGATCACCCCGGAACGGCCCAGCATTGCGATCGCCTTACCTTCTTGTTATGCGCGCAAACTGCCGATTGACCGGGCCTCGTTCAAGGGGCGCAGCTTCAGCGTGGCGGCGGTTGGTTCGGGAGCCAAGTGTCGGTCCAGCTGGTGTTCGGGTCACCTTTGACCCTCACTTCGGTGGCGCCCGGGCTCGCCCGCTGGACGATGTCGATGGCCGTCATCCCGGCGACCACCCGGCAATCGGGGCTGCCGAGGACGGAAACCTGCTGGCCGGCCGCTCGCTGCGCCACCGCCCGGCTGTGGTCGGCCAGGTCTGCGCGGGTGCGACAAAGAATTGCCCCCGGGTCGAGCCGCGGCCAGGGCGCGACCGCGAGCCGGCTGAAGGTGGGACCGGCCGCGGGCGGGGCCGTGGGGGCCGCACGCAGCTTGGGCTCGAGGATGATCTGCGCCGATGCGGACAGCGGGGCGAGGCACGCGATCAGGAGCAGCGTGGAGATGCGGTGTGCGGAACGGGGCATGGCGACGCCTCGGGAGACATGTGAGGCTGCTTCCCTAGCGCAGACGCCGCCGCAGGAACACAGCCTATGACTCAGAACATCTACGACAACCCCGATTTCTTTAGCGCCTACGCGGCCCTGCCGCGCTCGCGCGAGGGGCTGGAGGGCGCGCCGGAATGGCCGTCGGTCCGCGCGCTGCTGCCGCCGATGCGGGGCCTGCGTGTGCTCGATCTCGGCTGCGGCTACGGCTGGTTCTGCCGCTGGGCGCGCGAGGCGGGGGCGGCGTCGATCACCGGCGTCGACGTCTCCGCGATGATGCTCGCGCGCGCCGCCGAGCTCGCCGGCGATCCGGCCGTGACGTATCTCCGCGCCGATCTCGAGACCTTCGCGCCATCCGGGACGTTCGACCTCGCCTACAGCTCGCTGGCCCTGCACTACGTCGTCGATCTCGGGCGGCTGTTCGCGGCCGTGAATGGGGCGCTCGCGCCAGGCGGCGCGTTCGTTTTCACTGCCGAGCACCCGCTGTTCACCGCCCCGCGCCGGCCCGGGTGGGTGCGCGACGCCGAGGGCCGGGCAACCTGGCCGATCGACTCGTACCTCATCGAAGGCCCCCGCGTGACGGATTGGCTGGCGCCGGACGTAGTCAAGCAGCATCGCACGATCGGGACGCTGCTGACCGTGCTGCTCCGCGCGGGATTCGTGATCGGCCATGTCGAGGAATGGGGCCCGACCGACGCACAGGTCGCTGAGCGCCCGGCGCTCGCCGCCGAGCGCGACCGGCCGACTTTCCTGATCGTCGCAGCTCACAAGCCGCCCAACGGCACTATCGAGAGGCAGTGATTCAAATCGCCGTTCCTGACCTATGCGACAAATACTGGCCGCAACTTCGACGAGATCCTGCGCGTGATCGACGGCCTGGAACACATCGTCGCGAGCAGCTGAGCCGCTCCGTGGTACCGGGACATACCGCCCGGCGCCACGTGTAGCGGACGAGCCGATTCTCGATCGAAATGATCACTGTCATCGAAGCTTCATCGTACTGCAATAGGACCGTCCCACTCCCCGCCTAGGAAGGCGCGGCGTGCCGGATGGAGAGCATTCGGCCCCGCGTGTCTCTCTCCGAGTGACGCGCCCCGCATGACGCCAGGAGGATATATGAAACTCACCAGCACGGCTTTGGCGCTCGCCTTCGCCGCGACCGTCGCCGTCAGCGGCGCGCACGCCCAGATCATGATCAACGGCGCGGGCGCGACGTTCCCGCAGCCCGTCTATCAAAAGTGGGGTGAGACCGCGAAGTCGGCGAGCGGAATCCAGCTCAATTATCAGGGCATCGGATCCGGCGCCGGCCAGACGCAGATCATCAACCGCACGGTCGACTTCGGCGCGTCCGACGCCCCGGTCGACGCCAAGCGGCTGACCGACAACAAGCTGGTCCAATTTCCGACGGTGATGGGCGCAGTGGTGCCGATCGTGAACCTGCCGGGAATCAAGGAAGACGAGCTCAAGCTGAGCGGCGACATTCTCGCCGACATCTACCTGGGCAAGATCACCAAGTGGAACGATCCCAAGATCGCGGAAATCAACAAGGGCCTGAAGCTGCCGAACCAGGGCATCTCGCCGGTGTACCGTGCCGATGGCTCCGGCACGACGTTCGTCTGGACCTCCTATCTCTCGGCAATCTCGCCCGAGTGGAAGCAGAAGATCGGCGCGAACACCAGCGTGCAGTGGCCGACGGGCAGCGGCGCGCCGGGCAATCCCGGTGTCGCGGGCGCGGTGAAGAACGTGCGCGGCGGCATCGGCTACGTCGAGAACGCCTATGCGACACAGGCGAAACTGACAACCGTGCAGTTGCGCGACAGGGACGGCCAGTTCGTCAAGCCGACGATGGAGGCCTTCACCGCCGCCGCCTCCGCGGCCGATTGGGCCAATGCCCAGAATTACGCGGTGAGCCTGATCGACCTGCCGGGTCCCGCGACATGGCCGATTGTTTCCGCCACATTTATTCTTGTTCCGGAGAACCCGACGGATGCGACCAAGACCGAGGCGGTCCTGAAGTTCTTCGATTGGGCTTACAAGAGCGGCGGTGACGTCGCGCGCAGCCTGGAATACATCCCGCTCCCCGGAAAGGTCGCCGACAACGTCCGCAACACGTGGAAGAGCAAGATCATGGTCAACGGCCAGCCGGTCTGGAAGTAAGCGCCCTCCTGATGACGCGGACTCCGCTCTTGATCCGGCACTATATAGCCGTCATGGCGCGCGCCTGTCCGCCGTCCGTGTCCCGCCGGGGTCAAACCCGGCGGTCGTGGCGACCGGGCGGCCCGCGCGTAACGTCGTTGCGGTTCGCTGCCGCAACGCTCAGCTGAAAGATCGGGCACCGTGTCGCAAGCCGTCGCCGCCGCACCGTCACATCTTCCCGCCCGAGGCTCTGCTTTCGGCGATAGGGTGTTCGCGGGCATCGCGACCGCGGCCGGCATCTTCGTTCTGGTGCTGCTCGGTGCGATCATCG
Organism: Acetobacteraceae bacterium; assembly: GCA_036265085.1. Taxonomy (GTDB): domain Bacteria; phylum Pseudomonadota; class Alphaproteobacteria; order Acetobacterales; family Acetobacteraceae; genus DATAPS01. The sequence goes on from DATAPS010000114.1 coordinate 3,609, forward strand.
TCTCCCTGCTGATCGGCGGACTGCCCGCGTTCCGCGCCTACGGGGTCGGCTTTCTGACGAGTACGGCCTGGGATCCGCGTACGGAGACCTACGGCGCCGCGGTCCCGGTGTTCGGGACCCTGGTGACGTCGTTCGTCGCACTTCTCGTGGCGGTCCCTCTGGCATTCGGCGTCGCTTATTTCCTGACGGAGCTGGCGCCGCAATGGTTGCGCCAGCCGGTCGGCACGGCCGTCGAGCTGCTCGCAGCCGTGCCGTCGATCATCTACGGCATGTGGGGCTTCTTCGTGATCGTCCCGATCATGGGGAACACGATCGAGCCGTTCTTCGCCGACAATCTCGGCGACCTACCCGGTGGGATCGGTGACTTCTTCACCTCGGGTCCTGGCACCGGCCTGATCACCGCGGCGCTCGTGCTGGCGGTGATGATCATTCCGTTCATCGCGGCCACGATGCGCGACGTGTTCCTGACCGTCCCGCCCGTCTACAAGGAATCGGCCTACGGCGTCGGCTGCACCACCTGGGAGGTGATGCGCTCGATCGTGATCCCGTACACGCGCATCTCGGTCGTGGGCGGCATCATGCTCGGCCTCGGCCGCGCGCTCGGCGAGACGATGGCGGTCACTTTCGTGATCGGCAACAGCAACCGCATCGCGACCGCTCTCTTCGACGGGGGCAACACGATCGCCTCGCTCGTCGCACTCGAATTTCCGGAGGCCGGTCCAGGCAGTTTGCGGCTGACCTCGCTGTTGGCGCTTGGGTTCCTGCTGTTCGTGTTGTCGTTCATCGTCCTGTTCATCTCGCGGCTGCTGCTCAAGCCGAGAGTGGCGCAGTAGGAAGGGGCCCGATGAGCGCGACCACCGCAGGTGTTCTCGGAACCGGTCCCGCTCGCGATGAGGGAGTCGCAAACGCGCTCTCCAGGCGGCGGAAGCGTAACGACGCGTTCGTCCGCGCGCTCTGCGCCGCCGCGACGGCGATCGGGCTCCTCTTTCTCGCTTCGATCCTTTGGACGCTCTTCGCCCGCGGTTTCGCCGGCCTCTCGCTGAACGTGTTCACCGAATCGACCAAAGGCCCCGGGTCGAACGGCGGATTGCTGAACGCGATCGTCGGCAGCATCATCCAAACCTTGATAGGGACGCTGATCGGAACGCCGATCGGCCTGATGGTCGGCACCTATCTCGCCGAATACGGCCACCAGTCGCGCCTTGCGAGCGCGGTCCGGTTCGTCTCGGACGTGCTGCTGTCCGCGCCCTCCATCCTGATCGGCCTGTTCGTCTATGAGGTGATCGTCCGGCCAGCGGGCGGCTTCTCGGCATGGGCTGGCGGCATCGCGCTTGCCGTCATCGTCGTGCCGATCGTCGTCCGCACGACGGAAGACATGCTCAACCTGGTTCCGATCTCGTTGCGCGAAGCGGCCGTGGCGCTTGGTGCGCCGAAGTGGAAGTCGATCGTGCAGGTTTGCTATCGTGCCGCCATCAACGGGATCGCGACCGGCGTGCTGCTGGCGCTCGCGCGGGTGGCCGGCGAGACCGCGCCTTTGCTGTTCACCAGCTTCGGCAACCTGAACTGGTCGGCGAACCTGAACCAATCGATGGCGAGCCTCCCTGTAACAATCTACCAATATGCGAAATCGCCTTACGACGATCAGATCCAGCTCGCCTGGACCGGCGCGCTGCTGATCACGCTCGGCGTCCTGGCGATCAACATTGTCGCCCGGATTGTCCTGCGGCAGCGCCGCTGATCGATAGCAAGGATTAGAGCTCCATGAGCACCTCGGTAAACCAGGCGAACGCGACGAAGATGCGATCGATGGAGGCGCAGTCGCACGCGGCACTGCAGAAGGCGAAACTGTCGATCCGCGATCTCGATTTCTTCTATGGTGAGAACCAGGCGCTCAAGCACGTCAATCTCGATTATCCCGAAAAGCAAGTCACGGGGATGATCGGGCCGTCGGGCTGCGGGAAGTCGACGCTGCTGCGGTGCCTGAACCGGATGTACGATCTCTATCCAGGCCAGCGTGCGGTAGGCGAGGTGCTGATGGAGGGCACCAACATTCTCAGCCCTGGAATCGACGTCAATCAGCTCCGCAGCCGCATCGGCATGGTGTTCCAGAAGCCGACGCCCTTCCCGATGTCGATCTACGAGAACATCGCGTTCGGCGTGAAGCTTCACGAGCGCCTGTCCAAGTCTCAGATGGACGAGCGCGTCGAGTGGTCGTTCACGCGCGCGGCCCTTTGGGGCGAGGTGAAGGACCGGTTGACCACCTCTGCGATGGGCCTTTCCGGCGGCCAGCAGCAGCGCCTGTGCATCGCGCGCACGATCGCGACGCGGCCGGATGTCATCCTGCTCGATGAGCCGACCAGCGCCCTCGACCCGATCAGCACCCTGAAGATCGAGGAACTCATCGACGAGTTGAAGCGCGACTTCACGATCGCGATCGTGACGCACAACATGCAGCAAGCCGCCCGCTGCGCCGACCAGGTCGCGTTCTTCTATCTCGGCGAGATGGTGGAAGTCGGCACCGCGGCCCACATCTTCACCGCGCCGCAGGAAAAACGGACGCAGGAATACATCACCGGCCGCTTCGGCTGATTGGAGATACGTCCATGTCCGGCGCCGCCGAACACATCGTCCGCAGCTTCGAAGTCGAACTCAACAGGTTGCGCGGCATGCTCTCCGAAATGGGAGGGCTCGTGGAGGAACAGGTCGCGAGCGCATGCAGCTCGGTGATCGAGCAAGACACCGACACGGCAGCCCGCGCCGTCGAGACGGATCCGCGCGTCGACCAGATGGAGTACGAAATCGAGCAGTTCGCGATCCGGCTGCTCGCGCTGCGTCAGCCCATGGCGCAGGACCTCCGTCTGATCGTAGCGGCGTTCAAGATCAGCGGCGATCTCGAGCGCATCGGCGACTATGCCGCGAACGTCGCGAAGCGGAGCATCGTGCTCGAGCAGTTCCGGTTGCCGAGCACGCTCACCGGCCTCGAGAACATGTCCCGGCTCGTGCAGGAGAATCTCAAGACCGTGATGGACGCGGTCGGCGAGTCGGACGCCGACAAGGCGCTGGAGGTGTGGAACTCCGACGAACGGATCGACGACATCTATAACGCGCTGTTCCGCGAGCTCGTCACCTACATGATGGAGGATCCGCGAAACATCACCCCGTGCACGCATCTGCTGTTCATCGCGAAGAACTTGGAACGAATCGGCGATCATGCGACCAATATCGCCGAGAACCTGTACTACACCGTGAAGGGCGAGCTGCTGACGGGAACGCGGCCGAAGGGCGATCAGTCCGCCTTCGCGGTCGTGCGGTCGCCGGCCGAAGCCAAGACGTAATGTCGCAGAGCATCTCCGAGGAGTCATCGCGCATGCCGGACGGCTCGGCCGCCCTATCGAAGCCGCTTGTCCTCGTGGTCGAGGACGAGGCGGCTCTCGCAACCATGCTGCGCTACAATCTCGAGAAACAGGGATTCCGTGTCGAAGAAGCGGGCGACGGCCAGGAGGCTTTGACCCGGATCGCGGAGGCGCAACCCGACCTCGTGCTGCTCGATTGGATGCTGCCGGTGATATCGGGCATCGAGGTGTGCCGCCAAATCCGCCGCCGCTCGCAAACCCGCGATCTGCCGGTGATCATGGTGACGGCGCGTACCGAGGACCAGGACGCGGTGCGCGGGCTGAATACCGGCGCCGACGACTACATCACCAAGCCCTTCAACATGGAGGCGCTCCTGGCGCGGATGCGCGCGCTGCTGCGCCGCTCCAACTCGGTCCCCGCGAAGGGGCGGCTGGTGTTCCACGACCTTACGATGGATCTCGCCGCGCATCGCGTGCAGCGCAACGGGCGGGCAATCCATCTTGGGCCGACCGAATTCCGGCTCCTGGAATTCTTCATGCAGCATCCGCGCCGGGTTTTCTCCCGCGAGGAGCTGCTGGACGCCGTGTGGGGGCCGGATATCCACGTCGAGCCGCGCACGGTCGACGTGCACATCCGCCGGCTCCGCAAGAGCATCAACGGAGGCGGAGAGCTCGACGTGGTGCGGACGGTGCGGGCCGCGGGGTACGCTTTGGATACGGAGCCGGTTTAGCTGTCATCGCCAATCCGGCGACTCAAATCACTTCAGTTGATCCGCCACCTTGTTCAGACCGTCCTGCACGCAGGGTTCGTCCACGCCGGGTGAGCCCGACGCGCCGACTCCGCCGACAACATCGTCGCCCGCCTTGATCGGCAGCCCGCCAGGGATCGCGATCACGCTCGGGAGCGTCACTTGCTGCCGCACGACCGGGTTGTTGTCCGCGTAGCGCTTGGCATATTCCGTCGTGGAGACGCGGAAGCTGAGTGCCGTGTACGCCTTGCGGCGCGCGTTTTCCATCGTGTGCGGCCCCGCATTGTCGCCGCGGATCGCAACGATCGTCTCGCCGTCTCGGTCGACGACAACGGCCGATTCCGCGTAGCCCTTCGCCGCACAGCTCTCCACGGCGCCCTGCGCGATGGTGAGCGCGACTGTGTACGGAAGATCGCGATGCGCCAGAAGGTCCGCTCGCGCCGGAATGGCGAGCACGCCACCTGCCGCGGCGAGAACCGTGAGGATGCGAAGATCCCGTGTCGCGCGTGGCTTCATCAGCCTTCCCCCCCTGTATTCGTCTGCCGCCAAACGTCGCTCTTGTAGATACCGTCTGCTGAACGCATGGGGCAAGCCACAGACGAGGCTTGCGTCGAAAGGCGGCATCTACGATCACGCACTCGGACGCATGACGGACACCGAACCGTCATCGGCGCCGAGAAGCGCCTGCTCGACGCCGGTGAGGAACAGGCCGGTTTCGACGACGCCGGCGATGGCGAGCAGCTCGCGCTGCAGGGTGAACGGATCGCGGATCGGCGCGAAGCCGGCGCAATCGACGATGACATTGGCGCTGTCCGTGAGGAACGGCGTGGCGTCGGATTTGAGGCGGAGCTTCGGGGCGCCGCCGAGTGTCGCGATGCGGTGGATCGTCGATGCCTGGCCGAAGCGGATGATCTCCACCGGAAGTGGCGCGCGTTCCCCGAGGACGTGAACCGGCTTGCTCGTGTCGCCGATGACGACGAAGCGGCTGCTCGCCTGCCGTACGATCTTCTCCCGCAGCAGCGCGCCGCCGAGACCCTTGATGAGCCGCAGTGTCCCGATCTCGATCTCGTCGGCGCCGTCGATGTCGAGATCGATCGCGTCGGGGCCGGGCTCGATGGTGGGGATGCCGAGCTCGCGCGCCTGCTTCTCCGTCGCGGCGGAGGTGGGCACGCCGGTGATCTTCAGGCCCTCGTCGCGCACGCGGCGGCCGAGCGCCGCGACGACGTAGCGGGCGGTCGAGCCGGTGCCGAGGCCGACCAGCATGCCGGTTTCCACCAGTGCCGCAGCGGCTTCGCCTGCGGCGCGTTTCGCGGCGTCTTCGCTCATGGCGTGCTCCTATTCCGCGAGGCAGGCGAGCCCGCCATCGACGGGCAGACAGACGCCAGTGATATACGCTGCCTCGTCGGAGGCGAGAAACACGGCGGCGCGGGCGACGTCCCAAGCGTCGCCCATGCGGCCCATCGGCGACATCGCGTGACGCGCGCGCATCATCGCCTCGCGGTCGGCGTATTGGCTGGCGATCTGCTGCTGCACCATCGGGGTGTCCATCAATCCGGGCATGATGACGTTGGCGCGGATGCCGTCGCGCGCGTGCTGCACGGCGACCGCCCGCGTGAAGTGGTTCAACCCCGCTTTCGAGGCGTAGTACGAGAAATACGGATAGCGGTTGATCGCGGCGCCCGCGAGCGATGAGATGTTGACGATCGCGCCTCGCTTTTGGGCGCGCATGACGGGGAGAGCGGCGCGGCAGGTGAGGAACACGCTGGTGAGGTTCACGTCCATCACGCGACGCCAGCGTTCCTCGGTGACGTCCTCCAGCGCGGCCATGTCGGTGATGCCGACATTGTTGTGCAGCACGTCGATCGTACCGAATTTCTCCTGCGCAGTGCGAACGGCGGATGCGATCTGGTCGGCATCGGTGACATCGGCGGCGAAGGCGAGCGCGTCACCGTTCTCGTCCGCGACGATGCCTGCGGTCTCGTCCGCCGCCTGCTGCGAGATATCGACGGCCACGACACGCGCCCCCTCGCGGGCGTAGAGCACAGCCGCTGCCTTGCCGTTGCCCCAGCCGGGACCGGACGATCCCGCGCCGAACACCAGCGCGACGCGGCCCTGGAGACGGCCGGGCATCTTTCAGGCGAGCCTGGCGCCGGTCGCGCGTTCGAGCGCCGCCCAGGCTTCGTCGCCATACTTGCTCTTCCACTCCGCGTAGAAGCCGGCGGCGCGGAGCAGGATGCGGGGGGCGAGCATCTCGTTTCCTCGTTCGTCCCGATGCAACCGGACTTATACCGGTCGAGGCGAGGACCACCCAAATCGACAGATCGCGCGACACGGTCTGATTCGCCCGGATCGAACCGACGACAACCGCCCCGCGAACAGGCCGCGGGTAGGGCCCGGGATGATGCCGTTCAGGACATGATCATGAACTCACTGCGACGCTCCATCAGCCTCACACGCAAAGGCTGCCCGGCAATCCTGACGGCAGATCCCTGACCTGATACCATGGACAAATCAGCACTTAAGGGGTGATCGTGTCCCACTGCCGGGACTAAGCGACACGATCGCCTTGACGGATCTGCACGGTACGGCTGTCAGCAGCGGGCAGCATCTTCGCGGGATCGCGCGTCACGACAAGGTCGATGACGGTCGGGCCGGCCCCGGCGAGCCCTTCCGCGATGGCGTCGGCGAGCGTGTCGGGATGCTCGACGCGGACGCCACGGCAGCCGAACGCCTCGGCGACACGGGCATAATTCGTTTCGGCGAGATCGGAGGCGTGATAGGCGCCCACGCCGTACATCAGGTGCTGCAACGCCTTCACGTAGCCGGACGCTGCATTGTTGACGACGACGATTGTGAAATCGAGCGCGAGGCGGCGGGCGGTTTCCAGCTCCCCGAGCATCATGTTGAAGCCGCCGTCGCCGGTGATGCTGACGACCTTGCGCCCGCCCGCCGCGAGTGCGGCGCCCATCGCGCCGGGGAGGCCGTAGCCGATGGAGGCGAAGCCGCGATCGGGGACGAAGCCGCGACCAGGCATCTTCGTGTCGTACAGCAGGCCGCCCCAATGGGCCGCGAAGCCGCCGTCGGCGACGAGGATGGCATCCTCCGGCATCGCGCGATTCAACTCGTGCATCAGCCGCGCCATGCTCACCGGTGACTCGTCGCTGGTCAGGCGCGGCAACGCGCCGTCGCGCCACACCGCCATGCGCTGCGCGACATCCGAGGCATACGGCGCTTGGCGTTCGCGCAGGCGCGGCGCCTCGTCGCGCAGCGCGCCTGCAAGTGCCGTGATAGTTTCGTGCGCGTCGCCCCACAGGCAGAGCTCCGGCTTGACGGTGCGGCCGAATTCCTCCGCGACGATGTCGATATGGATGATGCGCTTGCCGGGTGGCGGAACGGTGAAGCGCTTGGTCGCGATCTCGCCGAGCTTGCAGCCGAGCACGACGATCAGGTCGCTCTCGGCAATCAGCGCATTGGCGATGCGGTCGTAGCGGCCGAACAGCCCGGCGCTGAGCGGATCGGTGCAGGGGATCGCGCCCTTGCCGGTCATCGTGTGCGCGACGGGCAGATTTGTGGCGCGGGCGAACTCGGTGAGCGCGTCGGCCGCGCCGGAGATGTGCACGCCGCCGCCCGCGAGCAGAATCGGGCGTTGCGCTGCGGCGATCATGGTGGCCGCCAGCACGAGGGATGACGCATCGGGGCGGCAGCGCGTCGACGGCGCCCCCTCGCAGGACGGGTCGGCATGAAACGCATCCGGCTCGAACCCGTGCGTGCCGTGCGCGATGTCCTCCGGCACGTCGACGACGACGGGGCCGGGACGCCCCGACGTGGCGACGCGGAAAGCGCGGCGGATCAGCTCGGGGATGCGGTGCGCCGCTTCGATACGAATCACCTCCTTGCAGGCGGGGCGAAGGATTTCGAGCTGCCGACTCTCCTGCGTCATGTTCTTCCATGAGTGGTCGCGGTGGCTGTCCCCCACGATCACCACCAGCGGCGAGCCGGCGTTCAGGGCCTCCACAAGTCCGGTGACCAGGTTTGTGGCACCCGGCCCGAGCGTGGCGTCGCACAGCCCCACGCGCCCGCTCACCTTGGCGTAGGCGTCGGCGATGAACACCGCGGCGCGCTCGTCGTTGATGAGATGATGCGGCAGATCGAGGCGGCGGGCGGCGTCGTAGAAGGGCAGCAGCTGGAAGCCGCCCATGCCGAACATCGCGCCGCCGTGGTGCGCGGCAATCATGCGCGCGACGGCCTCGCCGCCGGTCATTTCGTTTGAGGGCATTTCGTTGGCCGTCGTCACACGATCATCTCCCGCGCCGCCGCCGCGATCATCGGCGCGGTCACGCGCACCGCGTCCTCCACCGGCGGCGCGTAGCCGATCGGCGCTCGCGGGGCGCCGAGGCGACGCACTTTCGCGCCGAGATGTTCGGCGACGGTCGCGGCGATCTCCGCGCCGAAGCCCGCGACGGTGACCGCTTCGTGCACGACCAGCAGCCGCCCGGTTCTCCCTACGCTCGCGAACACCGCGTCGCGGTCCCAGGGCCAAAGCGTGCGCAGATCGATCAGCTGCGCGTCGATCTCGGCGGCCGCCTGCGCGCAGACATGCACCTGCGCCGACCACGAGACGATCGTAATCGCGCGTCCCTCGCGCACGACGCGCGCCTGCCCGAACGGCACGAGATGGTCGCCCTCCGGCACCTCACCTTCGAACCCCCAGAGGTTCTTGTGCTCCATATAGACGACGGGATCGTCGCAGCGGATCGCGCTCTTGAGCAGGCCCTTGTTGTCGGCGGGCGTCGATGGGCACGCGACGACCAATCCGGGGATGTGCGCGTACCACGCCTCGAGCGACTGCGAGTGCTGCGCGGCCGAGCTCCGCCACATCCCGATGGGCTCGCGTACGACCATCGGCACGCGCGCCTGACCGCCGAACATGAAGCGCGCTTTCGCAGCCTGATTGACGAGCTCGTCGACGGCGCAGAGCGCGAAATCGGCGAACCGCATTTCCACGACCGGCCGCGTTCCCATCATCGCAGCGCCGACCGATGCGCCGAGAATCGCGGCCTCACTGATCGGCGCGTCGCAGATCCGTTCCGGACCGAATTCCTCGACGAGACCGCGATACTGCCCGAACACGCCGCCGCGCCCGAGATCTTCGCCGACGGCCCAGACCAGGGGATCGCGCCGCATCTCCTCGGCGAGCGCGGTGCGGCCCGCGTCGAGATAGCTCATCCGCGGCATCAGAACGCCCTCTCGAGCGGCGAGCCCACATCCTGCACGTCGCGCATGGCTTCTTCGGGTGGCGGGAACGGCGCGGCGCGCGCATCGTCGAACGCCGCCGCCATCTCGCGCTCGGCGTCGGCGCGATCCGCATCGAGATCGGCTGCGGACAGGCCGGCGCCGAGCAGCGTTTCGCGGGCGCGAAGAATGGGTTCCTCGAGATGGCGTGCGGCAACTTCATCGGCCGGACGGTACGTTGCCGGATCGACGCCGGTATGTCCGGTGAGGCGGTAGGTTCGCGCGTGGAGAAAGCGCGGGCCGCCGCCTTCCCGCACCGCTGCAATCAGACGGCGCGCCGCATCCTCGACCGCGAGCACGTCGTTGCCGTCCACCTCCTCGCACACGATTCCGAATGCCCGCGCCCGTGCGGACGGTCCCTCGCCTGCCGTCATGCTCGAGGTGCGCGTTGTCGCCGCGAAGCCGTTGTCCTCGCAGACGAACAGCACCGGCAAGCGGAACACAGCCGCCCAGTTCAGTCCCTCCAGGAACGGCCCGCGATTGATTGCGCCGTCGCCGAAGATGCAGCACACGACGCGACTTTCCTGCCGGAGCTTGATCGCGTGCGCCGCCCCCGCCGCGATGATGATGTTCGCCCCGACGACGCCGTTCGCGCCCAGCATGCCGACGCCGAAATCGGCGATGTGCATCGAGCCGCCTTTGCCGCCGCAACTGCCGCCGACGCGACCGAACAGCTCGCGAAGCATCGCCGCACTTGGCGCACCCTTCGCAAGCGTATGGCCATGGCCGCGATGCGTTGAGAGCAGCACGTCATCCGCCGCCAGCGCCCCGACGACGCCGGCGGCGACCGCCTCCTGCCCGATGGAGGGATGAATGGCGCCGAGCACCAGCTTTTCTGCGAGCCCACGGAGTGCCGCTTCCTCCAGCGCGCGGATGCGCCACATGAGGCTGTGGTGAGCGCGCAGCCGCGACACGTCGAGATTGCGCAACGGCCGATCCGGCATGCACGTCTCTCCCCGGCCAGGTTCGTTCGCCCGGCCGCCGCTGCCTGTGCTAACACGCACCCGGAACGGGAGGAACCCATCGGCAACGTGCGTATCGTCCTCGCGCCGACAGTCACGAAGCTGCCGGAGGGCAGCGCTGGCGCGGTGCTCGTCACCGGATCGCATGGCGGCCTCTATTCTGGCGCGCTCGCGTTGAAGGCCGGCATTCGCGCGTTCGTCTGCCACGACGCGGGGATCGGCGCCGAGGAGGCGGGCGTCGCGTCGCTGCTGCTCCTCCAACGCGCCGGTCTGGCGGCGGCCGCCGTGTCCCATCTCAGCGCGCGGATCGGCGACCCGGAGGATATGATGCGGCGTGGGACGATCAGCCGCCCGAACCGCCTCGCGGCGGCGTTGGGCGTCGTTGCCGGAATGCCGTGTCAGGCTGCCGCGGAACGGCTCGGCGCTGCGCCGCTGGTCCGTGCCGACGCGCCGAGCTTCGCCGAGGCTCGCGGCGTGACGCGGCCGGATGGCGCGGTGCGGGATCTCGTGCTGATCGACAGCGCGGCGCTGGTCGATGCCGATGCGGATGCGGGCGCGGTTATTGTCACCGGATCGCATGGCGGACTCGTCGGCGGCAGCCCGTCGCTGGCCTTGCGCGCGGACGGGTTCGCGGCGGCGTTCAACGACGCGGGCATCGGGATCGACCGCGCGGGCGTAGGCCGCCTCACGGCGCTCGATGCGAGGGGCATCGCGGCGATCACCGTATCCGCCGCTTCCGCGCGCATCGGCGATGCCCGCTCGACGCTACGGGACGGCGTCATCTCCGCCGCGAACGACACGGCCGACGCGCTGGGCGCGGAAGTCGGCTTGCGCGCGAAAGCGTTTCTGATCGAGCTGACCAGAAGGAGAACATTCGTATGACTGAATCGCCGACCCCTGTTTCGGAAATCACGAGCTGGCATGCGCATGTCTACTACGAGCCGTCGCGCACGCGCGATGTGGCCGAGCGCTTGCGCGAATGGGTATCGTCGCGCTTCAGCGTCCAGATGGGACGCTGGCACGACGCAACGGTCGGGCCGCATCCGGTCGCGATGTATCAGATCGCGTTCGAAACGCCGGTGTTCGCGTCGCTGGTGCCGTTCCTCGCTCTCAACCGGATGGGGCTGACGATCCTCGTGCATCCCAACACGGACAACCCGCACGACGACCATCTCGAGAACGCGCTGTGGATGGGGGCGGTGCTCGATCTCGACGCCTCGATGCTGCCGAAATCGCTGAGCGCAGAAGGCAAGACGCCGGAGCGGATCACTCCGAACACCACGCCGGATGCCGCCGCGTGAGCGTCGAGGTCGAGTGGCGCAAGCTGCGCGCCGACCAGCTTCGTGCGCTCGCGCAGCAGGACGCGATCGTCATCCAGCCGCTCGGGGCACTGGAGCAGCACGGGCCGCATCTGCCGGTGGAGGTCGACAGCATTCTCGGCGAGACCGTGGCCCTCCGCACGGCGCGGCTGGTGGCCACGCGCGGCGTGCCCGTCGTCGTGCTGCCGATGTTCTGGCCCGGCGTGTCCGAGCATCACATGAGCTTCGGCGGCACGATCACGCTCGACGTTCCGACGTACGCGGCCGTCGTCGAAGGCATCTGCCGCTCGGTGCAGCGCCACGGCTTCAAACGCATGGTGCTGCTGAACGCACATGGCGGGAACGAAAACCCGCTGCGCGCGATCGTGGATGATCTTACGCCGAAGCTCGGCCTTCCGATCGTGCAGTTCACCTATTGGTATGCGGCCGCCGAGCCGATCGCGGCGATTCTCGAGAAGCAGGGCGCGCTGCTCCATGCATGCGAAGCGGAGACGGCGATGATGATGGCGGTTCGCGGCGAGCTCGTCGCCACCGACCGCATCGCGCTCGCGCACGCGAACACCACGCCGGACGTTCCTGATATCGTCGGCGGCGGCGTGTATCGCTGGCGCGCGATCGGCAGCCGTTCGTCATCGGGGGTGATCGGGCATCCGGAGGCGGCGACGGCGGAAAAGGGCGAGCGGCTGTTCGCGGCGATTTCCGAGGCGATCGCGGGGAAGATCGCCAATCCTGAGCTCTGGGACCTGCCCTGGCAGTCGGAGCGCTTGGCGTGACGGTCCTGCTGGAAGCCGAGATCCCGCGCACGCTGGATGCGATCGTCGCGCGCTTTGCCGGCGGGGCGTCCGCGGGCACGCGCATCGAGGCCTGGGTCTTCGAGGACGCGCCCGCTCGCGCCGCGGCGCAGGCAAAGCTCGCCGCGGCAGGCGTCGACGCGCACATTCGCAGCGCCTACAAGCCGCTGCTGCATTCGGTGCTGGACGAGCATCTGTGCGAAAGCGCAACCGCGCTCGCGATCGTGACGCCGTCGCATCCGAGCGCGGCGCCGAACCGGTTCCGGCTGGAAGCCTATCCGCTCGCGGGCATGCTCGGCGCGGTGCCGGTGACCTTCGCGACGGGCGCCGGTCCGCTCGACCACGAGATCACGGTTTCGCGGCGGGACGGCAGCGTCGCGCGTACGAAGGTGTTCGCGCCGAACCGCGTGGTTACCGATCATCTCGGCCGCGCGGCCCTCGCCCCGTGCGGGTGGCTGCGTGTCTGGAACGGCGCGGCGCTGGCCGAGGATGCGCCTGTGGAGACAGAATTCGAGGCGGCGTTTCGCATGACGATGGCCGCCGTCGCGGCGCATCCGTTCGGCGCGCGGACGCCGTATTTCGAGACGCTGGAGATCAGCGTGCAGACCGGCGGGATCGAGCGTCCGCTTGATTATGTCGACGAGTGCATCAGCACGCGCGAGGCGCTGCACGAGGATCTCTATTTCTCGCTGCTCGAACTGTTCCAAAGCCAAGCCGGCCGACCGGCGGGCGACCGGCGGGTGCAGCCCGGACAGATCATCCCAGACATCCGCCCCGCGGATGGTCCGACGCGGGTGCGTATCACCGTGCAGCCGCCGACAGTGCACCGTATCGTCGTCGCCGCGCCTGTTGATCTCGCGACCGCGCCGCGTCCGCTCACGCCGGACGAGATCGCCACCGCGCTCGAAGATCTTGGCGGGACGCGGTTCGACGGACGCTCAGTGCAGGGCCGGCCGGTGCTGGCCACGCATTTCGCAGGAACGTCGCCGGGCTTCGTCTTGAGCGCCGGGCAGCACGCCAACGAGACATCCGGCATCATCGGCGCGCTGCGTGCGGCGCCGGTGCTGACGGGGCTTGCGGGGATCGACTTCGCGCTGCTCCCCCTCACCAACCCGGACGGCCACGCGCTGCATCACCGCCTGCGCGAGACGCATCCGCGGCACATGCACCACGCGGCGCGCTACACGGCACTCGGCGACGATCTCGAATCGCGCACCGACGAGCCGCTCTACGAGAAGGCGACTCGGCTCGAGGCGTATCGCCGGACGAAGGCGCTGCTGCACCTCAATCTGCACGGCTATCCCTCGCACGAGTGGACGCGCCCATTCACGGGCTACGTGCCGGCCGGGTTCGAGTCGTGGGCGATCCCGCGCGGCTACTTCCTCATCATCAGGCACGCGCCGGGACTCGCAGGCGCGGCCGACTGGTTCCTGCGCGCGCTGACCGCGCGGGTGATCGACGTGCCGGGGCTGCGCGCCTACAACGAGCGTCATCTCGCGACCTACGCGGCGCATGCCGGCGCCCACACGCCGCTCGTCCACAACGCGATCCCCTGCATGGTGAGCGAGTCCCCCTCGCCGGACGTGCCGCTCACGCTGATCACGGAGTATCCGGACGAGACGATCTACCGCGACGCCTTCCGCCTCGCGCACGACGCGCAGACCGCGACGGTGCTCGCCGCAATCGACCTGTTCCTCGCACCGGGTGGACTGGCCGAACGGATCGCGGAGGTCACGGCGCCCGCTCCACCGTCACATCCGCCGCATCCCGCAGCGCCTCCCCGAACAGGGTGAAGCCGAGCGTCGCCAACACGAGCATCAGCGCCGCGCCAGCGACGGGCCAGATCGACTGATCGAGGTTGACGTAGCCGTCGTACAGCAGTCCGCCCCAGCTCGCCGCCGGCGGCGGCACGCCGACGCCGAGGAAGCTCAATCCCGCCTCCAGCGTGATGACAGTCGGGATGTCCATGCTCGCGAGCACCACCAGCGGGCCGGCGATGTTCGGCAGCAGGTGCCGTGCGAACATCCGCGGCCAGCCGACGCCGACCGTGAGCGCGGCCTCGACATAGGGCATTCCCCCGAGCGTGAGCGTCTGGGCGCGGGCGACCCGACCGAATTGCGGCGCCAGCGTGATCGCGACCAGCAGCACCACCTTGATCAATCCCGGTCCGAGCAGGGCGATCGCAGCGAGCGCAAAGAGCAAGCTGGGAAAGGATGCGATCGTGTCGAACAGCACGAGGATCGCCGCATCGACCCGCGACCCTGCGCGCGCCGCCAGCATACCCAGTGTCGTGCCGGTGGACAGCGCGAGCGCGATCGTCGTCAGCGCGACGCCGAGTGCGATCCGTCCCCCCGCGGCGAGACGCGCGAGCAGATCGCGCCCGAGCGCATCGGTGCCGGCGAAATGGGCCCAGGACGGGGCGCCGTAGCGAGCGCGGATATCCAGCTTCGCGGGATCGTATGGGATGAGCGGCGGCCCGAACACGGCGAACGCGATGATCGCCACCACCAGCACCAAGCCGATGCGCCCGGTCGGGCTGCGCCAGATGGCCGTGAAGAGTGCGATCACGCGTTCGTCGCGACGCGTGGATCGAGCCAGGCCAGGAAGAAATCCACTGCCAGATTGGAGAGCGTAAACAGCAGCACGACCGCCAGCACGCTCGCCTGCACGACCGGATAGTTCCGGGTGCCGATCGCATCGAATACCAGCGTCCCGAGCCCCGGCCGCGCGAACACGATCTCGGTGAAGATCGCGCCGCCGAGCAAGCGCCCGATGCCGAGCCCGAGCACTGCGGCGACCGGGATCGCGGCGAGCTTCAGCGCATAACGTCCGATGATGAGGCGTCCCGGAACTCCGTAGCCCCGCAGCGTTCGCACATGATCTGCGCTCAGCGCCTCAAGGAGCGATGTGCGCAGCAGGCGCGCGATGTAGCCGACCCAGCCGAGCGCGAGCGAAACCGCGGGCAGGATCAGCGCGGCGAACGAGCCGGCGCCGCGCTGCCCGAGCACCGGCAGCCAGTTCAGCCAACGCGAGAACACGATCAGGAGGACAATCGCGACGACGAAATTCGGCACCGCGATGAAGGAGACGCTGAGCACGGCGAGCGCCTGGTCCGCCCGGCTGCCGGGATGCGTGGCGGCGAAGCAGCCGAGCGGCACACCGGCGAGGAGCGCGAGCCCCATCGCGGCCAGCGTCAGCGTGACCGTGTACGGCAGCACTTCCAGCACCATCGCGAGCACGCTGCGCCCGCTGACGACATCGGTGCCGAGATCGCCGCGCAGCACGTTACCGATGAACACCAGGAAGCGCCGCCACACCGGCTGGTCGAGCCCCATCGCGTGCGAATAGGCGGCGATGGCATCAGGCGTCGCGCGCGGGCCGAGCAGGATCTGCGCGGGATTGCCGGGGATCAGCAGCGTCATCGCGAACAGCAGCGTGGTCGCGCCCAGCAGCACCAGGACTGTCGTGCCGAGCCGCGTCAGCAGCTGTTGCGGCATTCAGGCGCGCGAGAATGCGGGAATCAGCCAATCGTCGCCGTTCGGTTCGATCGCCGGAATCAACGTGTCGCGATGTCCGTAGGCGTAAACCTCGTGGGTCAGCCAGATGAACGCGCCGCTGTCGGCCATGCGGCGCTGCGCGTCGACGTACATCTTCTGGCGCGCGTCCTTGTCGTCCGTGGCGGCTGCTTGGGACAGGAGCTTATCGAACTCGGGATCGCTCCAGCGCTGCCAGTTCCAAACGCCGATCTGCGACGACGTGAACCACTGCATGTTGAACGCGGGGTCCGCCTTGCCGCCGAAACGCTGCAGCGCGAGTTCGAGGTTCTTGCCGGTGTCGCCATTGCCGGAGGACCAGAACGAGCCGCCCTCCTGCACGTCGAGCACGAGTTTGATGTCGGCTTCCGCCGCGAGCGCCTGCGCGATCACGCCGGCGCTCTGGTATTCCGGCCTGTTGAGGAGGGTGAGCTTCGCGGTGAGCCCGCTCACGCCCGCCTCTTGCAGCAGCCGTTTCGCCATCGCCACGTCGCGCTTCGGCTTCGGCGCGTCCGGCCAGTAGCCGAGCAAGCCCGGCGCGAGCGGCGCGTCGGCGGCGGCGACCGTGCCGTTCCAGGCGCCCTCGATCACCTGGCCGACATCGATCGCGGCGGCGATCGCGCGGCGGACGCGGATGTCGTCGAACGGCTTCTTCTCGACGTTCATTCCGATCCAGACCATGTTGATCGAATCGTGCTTCAGAACGCGCGTATTCGCGACTTTGGCGATGGCGGCCGCGTTGCGCGGGTCGATCGCGGTGAACTGCAGTTCGTTCGCCCGTAGCGCGAGTTCCGCCGTCTTGGGATCACGGATCGGACGAAGCGTGATCTCCCGGAAGGAAGGCGCCGGCCCGGGCCACTGCGGGTTCGCCTGCAGAACCACGCGCTCGTTCGGCGTCCACTGCGCGAACACGTACGGCCCCGCGCCGATCACGCGCACCGGCTGCTTGTCGCTGCGATACGCGCCCTGATCGAGCGCCTTGCTCGAGATGATGCAGCCCGAGGCATCCGGCAGGACCGTGGTCCACAACATCGGCGCGGGCGATTTCAGCTTGATGTTGCCCGTGTATTTGCCGGTGACCTCGACGGTGTCGAGCGTCTGCCAATCGTCGGCGTAGGCCGGCAGCTTGCCGTCGGCTCCGGGCTTGCGGAATCGTTCGAACGAGAACTTCACGTCGTTCGCGGTCACTTCGCCGAAGCCGTCGGTGAATTGATGGCCGGGCTGCAGCTCGAACGCGATCGCGGTGTCGCCCTGCTGCGTGACGGATTTCGCGAGTGCGGGCTGCCAATCAAAACTGTTCGGCTTGAACGCGATGAGGCCGGGACAGACCGCCTTCAGGATGTTCGCCTCGACCGACCCGAGGCGCGACGGTGGATCGATCGCGCCCTGGATATCGCGATTCATGCCGAGGACGATCGCGTCGTTGCTTTGGGCGCGGACGGGAGCGGGGGCGAAGGCGGCGGCAGCTCCGAGCTGCAGCAATGTGCGGCGACGCATGTCTCGTCCTCCCTGCATTCTTCCAAACCGTACCTATGCCGACTGCATCAGCGCCTGCAAAGCCTGCGGCCTTCGGACGATGATGTGACCGTCCACGAGGTCGACAGCCCCTTCCTCGCGCCACGTCCGCAACAGCTTGTTAACACTTTCCCGTGATGAAGCGACGAGCGTGCTGATGTCCCGCTGCGACAGCTTGATGTCGATGCGCGTGCCGCCGCCGTCAGCGCCGGGAACCGGCCGCCCGTAATCGGCCGACAGTTTAAGCAGAAGCCGCGCGAGGCGAACCGGGAGATCGAGCAGCGCGATCTCCTCGAGCGAGGCGCTGGTGCGCCGCAAACGGTCGCACAGCACCACGAGCAGGCGCTCGACCATGACCTCATTCTTGAGCAGGAACGGCAGGAACTGCCGCCGTTCGACGACCAGCGCGGTGGTGTCCTCGATCGCTGTCGCGGCGGCACTCCGCGGCTTGCCGTCGAGCAAGGCGATCTCGCCCAGCACCTCGCCGGGTCCGATCACGTTGAGGGTCAGCTCCTTGCCGTCGGCCGAGACGTTGCTCGCCCGGACCCGCCCGACCAGAACCGCCATCATGCTGGTGCCGGGATCGCCCTTGTCGAAGATCGTGGTGCCGCGCGGGAACCGCCGCTCGGTCGCGAAACCGAGGATCTCGTTGAGATCCTCGGTCCGCATCGCGCGAAAGAACGGACTCGCCAGAAGCGCCTCGCGCTTCATGGCCGTGTCGATCCTGCGCGGCGGAGTCGTCATCACGTCCTTGCCGTTCCCGGTCGATTCACCCGGAACGGTACAGCGGTCGCCGCCCCTTGTCAGGGGCGCAGCACGGTCAGCCGTCGAAGAACCGACCGATCGCGCCGGTCGCGTCGATTCCGACCGGGAGCACGAACCGGTCGGACACCGGCCCGGCCGCAACGGGGTAGCCATGCCCCATCTGGCGGACGGTCCAGGACTCGACCGACGGACGGACGGAACTGCCCCACCGGCGCCGATGCACAAGTGCGCTCGGCTGGTCTTCGCGCACGGCGTCCGGCCCGAGGCGATGGAGCCCGAGCCATTGGCCCGCCAAAACCTCGGAATTGGCCGGGACGACCGTGTGATCGGCATCGCCGTGCCACAGCGAGATACGGGGCCAAGTGCCGGCGTAAGCCGCCGGTCCCAACGCACGCGCCAAGCCCGCAGCCGCTTCCCCCGACACCGGCTCGCCTTGTCCCGCCATCAGCGCCAAAGCCGTGCGCACGTTGAACGCGACGTTCACCGGCAGTCCGGCGACGATCGCGCCAGCCGAGAAAACGTCGGGGTAAGCCGCGAGCATCGCCGCCGCCTGGGCACCCCCGGCAGACAGGCCCGCGATGAAGATGCGGCGCGGGTCGGGGTGGAACCGACGCGACGCGGCCTCGACCATCTCCCGGATCGATTGCGCCTCGCCCTTGCCCCGCTCGCGATCGGCCGCGAGGAACCAGTTGAAGCAGCGGCCTTGATTGTTCTCGGCCGTCTGCATGGGCAGCAGCAGCGGCGCCCGAAGCATGTCAGCCAATCGGATCCAGCCGGCGTCCTGAGCGAGTTGCGGGCCGTCCTGCCCGCAACCATGCAGCAGCACAAGCAGCGAGCATCCCGGCCGCGGCATCGCGCGGGGCACGTAGAGCTGCATCCTCAGCCCACCGGGATTGCTCCCGAATGCGGTAATTTCCGTGACCCCATCCGGCGGCGCATGCACGTCGGGAAAGGGCTGTGGCCGCGCCCAAGCGGCACTGTTGAGGTCTGGGAAGAGGCGGGAGGGCTTTGAAAGCTTGCTCTGCCGGATCACGCGCTGCGACAGCCGTCGCAGATCGGTCGAGAGGTTATCGAACATGAGGTCTCGCGATCCTCTCCAAACTCGTTGAACACACTGAGGGCGTATCTGGTTGTGCAGTGCAGCATTTTCGAATAAATAATTCGACGGATCAGCCGGCGGCATCCGGCTGCCGGTCCGGGGCGGCGTCCGCGAAGGCGCGGAGCGCCCGCGCCGCTGCATCTGCGCGCAGGAGGCGCGGGAACGCTTCGAGCGGGCAGTCGTAGCGACGCGCGTTCGCCAACTGCGGCACGAGACACACGTCGGCGAGCGTTGCTGCCTCGCCAAAGCAGAACGGCCCCACGCTCCCCGCCCGCGCCAGCATGTCTTCCAGCGCCGGCAAGCCCCCCGCGATCCAGTGGCGATACCATCCGTCGATCGCCTCCTGCTCCTGCCCATGCTCCCGCTTGAGCTGCCGCAGGACGCGGAGGTTGTTGAGCGGATGGATGTCGCAGGCGATCGCCAGCGCGAAGGCACGGATGTGCGCGCGGTGCATTGCGTCGCCCGGCAAGAGCGGCGGTTCCGGGATCGTCTCGTCGAAATATTCGATGATGGCCAGCGACTGCGTCAGCAGCTGCCCGTCATCGGTCTCCAGCAGCGGGACCAGTCCGGCCGGGTTGCGGGCGCGATAGGCTGGTGCGTGCTGCTCGCCGCCGCCGCGGATCAGGTGGACGAATTCCGGCTCGTAGCGCACGCCCTTCAGGTTGAGCGCGATCCGGACCCGGTAGGCGGCCGAGGATCGGAAATACGTCGCGAGCTTCATGTCCCGGCGTCCTTCGGCGCAGCGGCGCCCGCGGCGGCGATCGCTTCGCGGACGATCGCAACCTGGCCGACGTGGTTGGCGAGCAACAGGATGATCCGCGCGTCGAGCCGGCGCGACTCCTCCGGCGCCAAGCCGCGATGCGCCTCGACCAGCGCCTGGAACAAGCCGTCCGGGTCGTCCAGGCGCGGTGCCGTTTCGAGTCGGCTCACGCGCGCAGCCGCTCGGTCGCCACGTCGTCCGTCATCAGCGCACGCCGCTGGGCGGCGGCGATCGCGTCAGGGTCGAACCGGCGCCAGCGTGCGGCGACGTGCTGGTCGGGACGGAACAGGATCGTGGTGCCGGGGCGAGCATCGTAGCGCGCAGCGGCACGGCCGCCCCCGACGTCGGGGGCGAAGAAAACGACGCGGGCCGGCGTTTGGGGGACGGGCCTCGGCGCGTCGAAGACCAGCGCAGCGAAATCCCCGCCGAGCCGGCGCAACAGCCATTCGCCGTCGCCGAGCGGTGCGTCGACCGCCGGTGATCCGGGCGGCACGCCACCCTCCCAGGCGGCGTCATCCGGCGTGTTCAG
Source organism: Acetobacteraceae bacterium (assembly GCA_036265085.1). GTDB lineage: Bacteria > Pseudomonadota > Alphaproteobacteria > Acetobacterales > Acetobacteraceae > DATAPS01. The sequence continues at coordinate 24,276 of DATAPS010000114.1, forward strand.
CTTGCTGTCGTGCAGCATCGCCGGGCGCGAGAGGCGGCCTGAATTCACCAGCGGGCGCGCGAAGGCGTAATGCTCCGATAGCTCCAGCACTGCGTCGCGATAGGCGCGCGCGGCCTCGCTCTTCGGGGTGATGAAATCGGTGCTGCGGGTCGAGTGCAGGATATTCTCGTCGGCCGCCGGGATGCGTTCGAGGTCATACGTCTCGATCAACCCGACGGGCGCCTCCCCACGCAGCACCGCCGCGAGCTTCCAGGCGAGATTGTCCGCGTCCTGCACTCCGCCGTTGCCGCCCCGCGCGCCGAATGGGCTGACCTGATGCGCGGCGTCACCTAGGAGCACCGTCCGACCATGCACGAAGCGCTCGATCCGGCGGCAGCGGAACGTGTAAACGCTGACCCACTCCAACTCGAACGGTACGTCCGGCCCGAGCATCGCGCGAACCCGTGCCCGCACCCGCTCCGGGTCCTTCTCCGCTTCGGGATCGGCATCCCAACCGAGCTGGAAATCGATGCGCCAAACGTCGTCCGCCTGACGATGCAGCAGGACCGAGCCGCCCGGATGGAACGGCGGATCGAACCAGAAGCGCCGCTCCGGCGGAAAATCCGCCTTCATCACCACGTCCGCGATCAGGAATCGGTCCCGGAACACCTGACCCACGAATGGCAGTCCAAGACCTTCGCGGACGACGCTGCGTGCGCCGTCGCACGCGAGCAGCCAATCCGCCCGCAGCCGATACGTCCCGTCCGGCGTCTGGGCGGTGACGTCAACCCCGTCCGGCCGGTTTTCGACGCCCACGATCCGGCTGCGCCACCGCAGATCGACCAGCCCGCTTGCTTCGCAGGCTTCGACCAGCCAGTGCTCGACGTAATATTGTTGCAGGTTCACGAAGGCCGGGTATTCGTGCCCATCGTCCGGCAGCAGGTTGAACTGATACACCTCGCGGTCGCGGAAGAAGACCCGGCCGGTGTTCCACGTCACGCCCTTCGCCAGCGCCCGCGCGCCGATGCCGAGCCGGCCGTAGATCTCCAAGGTCCGCTTGGCGAAGCAGATCGCCCGCGAGCCGACCGATACCGTGTCGTCCTCGTCGAGCAGCACGCTCCGCACGCCATGATGGGCGAGATCGAGCGCCACCGTCAGGCCGACCAGCCCGCCGCCCACGATCACCACCGGATGGCGCGCTCCGCTGTCCCGGGCCGGCCGGTAGGCGAATTTCGGATAGGCATAGGTCGTCTGCATTCCCCGCCCTCGCTCGGGGCGGATCTAGCGGGCGAGCTCGCCCGTCTTCGCGCCGCCCTCCAGCGCCCGCCACATCTCGATATCACGCTCGGCGGTCCAGATTCGTGGGCGGTCATGGCCTTTCGCCTCGTCGAACGCGCGGGAGACGTTGAACGGCATGCAGTGATCGAAGATGACCCAGTGACCGAACTCGGGCCGCATCTTCGCCATCGCCTCTTCGTAGATCGCGTGCAGGTTGCCGCCCTTCGCCACGCCCTCGCGCGCGATCGCGAACAGGCGGCCGGTGAACCGTTCGGTCCCCTCCAGCGCCTCCTCCACCTCGCGGGCATTCATCAGCGCCCGCCCGCGCCCGGGAACCATCTTCTCCGCGCCCAGCGTCCGCAGCTTGGCGATCGTCGACGGCCAGTCGGTGAAATGCGCATCGCCGCAATAGGGGGTCGCCCCGAACTCCACCGTGTCGCCGGCGAACAGGACCCGTTCCTTCGGCAACCACACGATCGTATCGCCCGCGGTATGTGCCCGGCCGATATGGATCACCTGCGCCTCGCGCGCGCCGAGCCAGAGCGTCATGCGGTCGTGGAACGTCGCGGTCGGCCAGGTCAGGCCCGGAATGCCCTCGCGGCCGCGGAACAGGCGCGGGAACCGGCCGATCTCGCTGTCCATGTCCTGCTGCCCGCGCTCGGCGATGAGGTCGCGGGTCGTCTCGGACGCAAGAATCGTGTGAGCCGGATAGCCGGACGCACCGAGCACCCGCACGGCGTGATAGTGTGACAGCACGATCGCTTGCACCGGCAGCTCGGTCACGGTCGCGATCCGCCTCTGAACGTCGCGCGCCATGTCCGGTGTCGCCTGCGCATCGACCACGAGCACGCCGTCCGGACTAACGATAACACCGGAGTTTGGATCGCCCTCGGCTGTGTAGGCGTAGAGTCCGGGGCCGAGCTCGTCGAAGGAGACGGTCTTTTCGGCGAGGTCTTTTGTGGAAGCGAAACCGGACATGCGCTCTCTCCCTTGCCACAGCCACGCCAGAGATGGTGGCTCCGCCGTTCCCGCGGAGGAGGTTCGGGTAGTTTCTGACGAAACAACGGTCAAGCGAACGGCTACGACCCGAACGCGGCTGTTGCACCGCAGCATCTCCGCAGGCTAGGACCCGGCCGATGCGTCGCCTGCTGTCACGTCTCGCGCTGCTCCCGCTTCTCGCTGTCGCTGCGTGTGGGAGCGGCACCCCCCGATACGGCGCGGCGTGCCGGGTCGAGAAATCGGCGGACCTGCCGCTGCGCAACGTCGACAATTTCCTGTTCGCGCCGGTCTCGATCGGCGGAGAGACGGTGCTTCTCGTTGTCGACACCGGCGCCGAGACGACGCTGCTCACGCCGGAGATGGTGGCGCGGATCGGGCTGGTGCGCGATGCCAACCGTCGCAGCGTGCTGCTCGGCGTCGCAGGCGCGGTGACCAGCGAGAACGTCGTGGCGCGCGACTTGCGGGTCGGCACGATCGACCTCGGCGACACCAGCCTCGGCGTCGGCGCGATCGCGCCGATCCCGGCCCTCGGTGTGCCGCTGGGGGGCCTTCTCGGGACCGACATTCTCGGGCGCTACGACGTCGAGATCGATGCGCCCGCCAGGCGCATGACCCTGTTCACCGTCACGAACTGCCGCGATTTCGCACCGTGGGACGGGCACGCGATCGCGATCCCGGCATTGCTCACCTCCGGCGGACGCTTATTCGTGCCCGCCGCCGTCGACCGCCAGCCGGTACGCGCGCAACTCGACACGGGTGCGCGCAACAGCCTGGTGACGCAACGCGTGGCAAACCGCGTCGGCGTGTCGGACCGGGTGTTGGCGGGCGATCCGGTCCGCTTCGGGCACGGGGTCGGCGAGGTCGGGATCGCACTCCGGCGCCATCGCTTTGACCGCATCACAGTGGGCGGTCTGAGCGAAGACAATGTTGAGCTCAACGTCGCCGACACGCGCCTCCCCGGCGTGGAGATGCTGCTGGGAGCCGACTGGCTCTCGGGCAAGCGTATCTGGATTTCGTTCGCGCGGAAGGTGCTGTTCGTACAGCCGCCGGTCAGATCAGCGGGTAGCGAAGCTGCGGCGGGGTGACGTGTATCTCTAGCGAGAAGCCGGCCGGGAAACACGCCAGCAACGCCGTCGGGATCGCCGCGCGCCCATTGGTCCATCGGTGGCGGTCCTCAGGCGGGTAGTAGCCGTCCGTCAAGGCCGGATCGTCTGCAGGCACGACAATGTCGAGGTTCGCGCTTCGAAACTGGAGCGCGATCAGCCCGATTCCCAATCTCCGAACGTCCTGCATGGACGGATCCATCGCGGCCGGGATGACGCTGCGCGAGACGATGCGGGCTTCCGAGACCGCGGCGACCTCGAACCGGTAGATCAGGCCCGAGCGAACCTGCGGGCGGATGATCCGGCCGTCCACGAGCAGCCGCAGATCCGGGTCTTCTGTGATGCTGCGCGGCGCCATGATCCGAGCCTGCCCTCACTCGACCCATCACGCAATGTGAGGCAAACACCCGATCCGCGCCCGCGAACGAGGAGAGTCCGGTGTCCGACCAAGCCCAGGCCGTACCCCCAACCATCATGCCGCTGTTCTACAAGCGGGTGGTCGGAGTGAACCCGAACACCCATGGCCGCCTTCGGATCGACCGCAGCGTCGGCTACGGGTTCAGTTCTGGCGCGCAATCGGTGCCGCTCGGCATTGGCGAGTTCGAGGCCGCGGCACAGTTCTATCCGATCGTGTTCACCGGCGGTCCGAACCCGATCCCGGCCGCGCTGCTCGGGATCCGGGAAGGGCAGAACCTCTTCGTCGATGCGCGAGGGCGCTGGCGGGCGGACACCTACGTGCCGGCCTATGTCCGCGCCTTTCCGTTCATCTTCGTCGAGGACGCCAAGTCCGAGAACGTCTATGTCGGCATGGAGCCGGACGCCGCGTGCCTGCGCACCGACAACGGCGCGCCGATGTTCGAGGACGGACAGCCGAGCAAGGCACTCAGCGACGCGATTCAGTTCTGCACGACGGTGCGCGACAATCTCAATGCGGCGCGCGTATTCGCCCGCGGCGTCAACGAGGCCGGGCTACTGACCGACGAAGAAGCGACGATCACGTTCACGGCCGGCGGATCGACGAAGATCCGGGGATTCAAGCTGATGCACCCGGATGCGCTGGCCAAGGTCGACGATTCGACCTTCATCGAGTGGCGCTCGCGCGGCTGGCTCAACCCGCTCTACGCGCACCTGTTCTCGTCGGGGCGGTGGGCGCGGCTCATCGAGATGGCCGCGCAGGAACAGCCGGCAGCGGCGGCCTGACCCTGCGGCGGATCCTTCGCGGCGCGCCGGCCGCGCGGGATTTCCGATGCGTTAACACTTGGCGGCGTAGATTGCCGCGCGATGCAGTTCGCGCTTGACCCGATTGCCGACAGCGCCACGCGATGCGCTCCTCGCCGGGGGGCTCCCCGCCGGGAGAGTGTGCGTCACATCCGCATGCTCGGCGGCGGATCGCACGCGACAACCGCATTGATGGCGCGCGACGACACATTTTTCGTCCGCAAGCGCGCGGCCGGCCGGCACGGGGCGAAGCTGGCGGAGCAACATGCGTGGCTGCTTGCATGGCGCACCCTGCCCGCGATTCCGCGCGTGCTGCGCGGCGGCTGGCTGGGCGACAGCTTCGTGCTCGACCTCGAATACCGCGCCGGGTTCCGCCCGCTGCACGAGGTGCTCGCGGGAATGTCCGCGGCCGCCGCGGAAGAGGTGCTCCGGCGGCTGTTGTCGATGCTCGAGTCGTCGCTCTATGCGCACGCGGTGCCGGTAGAGAGCGAGGCGATCGCCGTTGGCTACATCCGCGAGAAGATTTTGGGAAAAGCCGAACAGTCCGCCCGGATGTCACCAACGATCCGGCATATCCTGACGCGGCCGGATCTTGTCGTGAACGGCGAAAGGCACCCCGGCTTGCGGACGCTCACGCACCGCTTGCTTGCCAGCCCTGACATCCTGCGCGAGATCGGCTGCTTCGAGAGGAGCGCCGTTCACGGGGATCTGACGCTCGAGAACGTCCTGTACAGGGCCGGCCGGTTCGCCATCATCGATCCAAACGGTGACAATCGCGTGAGCGACGTGATCGTCGATGTCGCGAAGCTGTTTCAGTCGCTTCACTCCGGATACGAGTCCCTCTGCGCCTCCCCGGATGTTGCGGTTGACGGCTGCGTCATTCGTTTCGCCGCCGCGCCGCCCGCGGTATTCGCCACGCTCCACCGCAACTTGAACGAGCGGTTTCGGCGGTGCCTTCCCCCCCATCGGCATCGTGCGTTGCTGTTCCACGAGGCGGTCCACTACATGCGGCTGCTGCCATACCGGATCGAGCTCGTGCCGGAGACGGCGCCCGCCTTCCTCGGCGTCGCCGTCCGGCTGCTCGACATGTTTATGCGACAGTACGGATGACATCGCTGCGTCGCGATCGTCATCTTGGTCGCCGAACGGCAAAAGCCGAGATGCCGTGAGTACGCACTTCTATCGAACAATGGGATGACCTGGTTGAAGCCGAACGAGAACGCGCCGCTTCAGGTGCTGATGCCGATGGCCGGACGCGGATCGCGCTTTGCTGCGCACGCGCCGCATTCACCGAAACCGTTGATCCCGGTCTCCGGCTTGCCGATGTTCCGCCACGCGCTGGACAGCCTCGCGCCGCTCCCGGTTGGTCGCGAGGTCGTTGCGGTTGTGCGAGCGGCCGACGTCGGCGCGTGCGACATCGGCGCGCGGCTCGCATCCTGGTGGCCGGGGATCGGAGTCGCCCTCTCAGAGTCGCCGACGCGCGGGCCGGTCGAGAGCTGCCTCTGCGCGGAGCGGAGCTTCGTCCCGAATCGCGCTCTGCTGGTGCTCGATTGCGATCTGCGCTTCACCGCACCGGCATTCCTGCGTCGCGCCGCGGTGGCCGCACGGGGCCAGGCGGACGCGGACGCGGTGCTGCTCTGCTTTCCGTCGCGCGACCCACGCTACAGTTTTGCCGAGCTCGATGGCGACAGCGTCGTCGACGTGGCGGAGAAGCGCGCGATCTCCGGAACCGCGATCTGCGGCGCGTATCTGTTCAGGAGCGCCGCCTGTTTCTTCGATGCGGCGCGCCGCCTGATGCGCAAGCCGCCGATGCCGGAGTACTACGTATCCGGCGCCTGCAAGGAGCTCTTGGTGCTTGGCGGCAGGATCAAGGCGGTCATGGCCGAGACGGTGCTCTCGTTCGGTACGCCGGAGGAGCTCGCGCGCTCCGCCCCGCTCCTGCCCGCGCTGGAGGCTGCCTGAGGGTGCATCGGTCGCCGCTGTTCTCGCTGCCGGTTCACGAGCGTCCGGATGTGGTGGCGGACCAGCTGACGAACATCCGGCGGTTCTGCCCGGAGGCGATCGTCTGCGTGCACGTGTCGCGGTCATACGATGGGGACATGGCGCCGTTCTCGGCGCTCGCGCGCACACCGGGCGTCTTGCTGAACCCCAGGCGGTTCGAGGTCTTGCGTGGACGTGGCCTGTTCCACGTCCATGTCGCCAACTTCATGCACGCCAGGGCGGCACATCCCGAGATCGGCAGGATTTGCCTGATCTCGTCGAACGAGCTGCTCGTCCGTGCTGGCGTTTCGGATTATCTCGGCGCCCATGATGCCGGCGCGCAGTTTGAGATGTTCGACCCGGCGACGGACTGGCAGGTCTTTCGCAAGCGGCCCGATACACTGCCGGAGATCGCCGCGTTGCTCCGCTTCCTCGACCTTCCGGTGATCTTCGGGGGTCAGTCCGAGGGGCAATTCTATGACTCCGACCTGTTCTTCGAGATCGCGCAGGTCTTCCTGCGCTTCCTGCCGCTCGCGCCGTCCCAGTTCGAAACCGACGAAGTGCTGCCGCAAACGATCGCACTCCGATTCCTTGGTCCAGCGAACCGGATCGGGTTGCCGTTCACGTTGCAGAATTACTGCAACCGCTTCGACATCACACCCGAGGTGATCGCAACGATCCGGGCCGGGCGGGGCTGGGTGTTCGGTCCACGCATGCCCGGGACACTGCCGTCGCCGCATGTCGGCCTCCACGACCTCAGCAGTGTGTTCGCGGTCAAGCGCGTGCCGCGCGAGTCGTGCGCCCTGCGTTCGTTGATTGCGGAGCTTCCCGCATCGGAGCCCGTCGCGCGCGCCGCGTGACAGTGACGCCGGGAGCGGGATTGCAGCACTGCAACATCGTGCTGTAACGGTCGAATAACATCGATTTCGCGCCGGAGGTACAACGGACTTATTGCCCAAACCTCCGTCATGTGCTTCTATGCCTGGATGGACACAACCGCCCCGATCCCCCTCACCGACCGCTTCGCCAGCATCATCCAGGTCGTTCTGCAGGGGCTCGGCACCCGCTATCGGGCGGACTCCATTCTCGGCGCCGCGGTCGCCGGGGCGCTGCTCAACCTGATCGCCTTGCGGCTGCAAAACCTCCGCCGCCGCTTCGTCACCCTGGTCGAACGCATCCAGGCCGGCACGCTGCGCAAACTGCCGGAGCCGGGCCAGGGGCGCAGACGCAAACCCTCGGCGCGCAAGCCACGGCCGAACCTCCTGGCCCAGTACGGCGTGAAGGATCGCTGGGGCTGGGTGGTCAACATCGCC
>DATAPS010000115.1:0-15135 GCA_036265085.1 Acetobacteraceae bacterium
GTCCGCCGTGGATGAGGAAGGCGACCGGCTGCTCGCGCAGGCCGCCACCGTCCGGGACGAGTCCCATGCCCTCGACGTCGAAATAGATCTCGGTATCCCTGATGCGGGCGCGCATGCACTCTTCTCCCGGGCGGCCGCCGCTTGACGGCCTTCTGCGTTCATGCGGAAGGATATGCGCCGCCGAGCACGGCCGGGAGGGAACATGGCACGAACAGACGCGCCCGTTCACGTAGAGCGGTCATGCAGTTCGAACTGACGGAGGACCAGCGCGCGTTTCAGGCGACCGCCCGGGAGTTCGCGCGCGACCGGCTGCTGCCGCAAGCGTCGCAATGGGACGAAGACAAACATTTTCCAGCGGACGAACTGCGTGAAGCGGCAGCCCTCGGGTTCGCCGGCCTGTATGTCGACGAGGCGCATGGCGGAACCGGGCTGTCCCGGCTCGACGCGGCGATCGTGTTCGAGGAGCTCGCCTACGCCGATCCGTCCACCACCGCGTTTCTCACGATCCACAACATGGTCGCCTGGATGATCGCGCGGTTCGGAGACGACGAGCAGCGGGCGCGCTTTCTCCCGCGCGTGCTGACCGCCCAGCATTTCGTGAGCTATTGCCTGACGGAACCGAATTCCGGCTCGGATGCGGCGGCGCTGCGCACGCGAGCGTCGCCGGTCGCGAATGCGCGTTACCGGCTGAACGGATCGAAGGCGTTCATCTCCGGCGGCGGTCTGTCCGATCTCTATGTCGTCATGGCACGCACGGGTGACGACACGCCGGGCGGCATCAGCTGCGTCGTGGTGGAGAAGGACACGCCGGGCCTCGGCTTCGGCAAGCCTGAGCGCAAGCTGGGATGGAACAGCCAGCCGACCGCGATGGTCACGTTCACCGATTGCGAAATCCCCGTTGCCAACCGGCTCGGCGCGGAAGGCGAGGGGTTCCGCTTCGCGATGATGGGGCTCGACGGCGGACGCATCAACATCGCCGCCTGCTCGATCGGCGGCGCACAGGCGTGCCTCGACGCGGCCGTCGCGTACGCCAAGGACCGCAGCGCGTTCGGTCGCAAGATCGCCGACTTCCAGTCGCTGCAGTTCAAGCTCGCCGACATGGCGACCGAGCTGGAAGCGGCGCGGCTGATGGTCTGGCGGGCGGCGGCCGCGCTCGATGCGAAGGCGCCGGACGCCACGCAACGTTGTGCGATGGCGAAACGGTACTCTACCGACGTGTGTTTCCGGATCTGCGACGATGCGCTACAGATTCACGGCGGCTACGGATACCTGAAGGAGTATCAGATCGAGCGGTATCTCCGCGATCTGCGGGTGCACCGTATCCTGGAAGGCACGAACGAAATCATGCGCGTCATCATCTCGCGCAAGTTGCTGGAGGCGGCGTGATGGAGGTCGCGTTCATCGGCTTGGGGAACATGGGCCGTCCCATGGCGGCGTGCCTCATGCGGGACGGCCATGTCGTGCACGGCTTCGACGTGATGCGCGAAATGCTCGATGGCCACGTCTCCGACGGCGGGCGCGCGGCCGCCTCGGTCGCGGAGGCGGTGCGCAATGCCGACGCGGTCGTCACGATGCTGCCGGCCGGCAGGCATGTGCGCGAGGTGTTTACCGGTTCCGGTGGGATTTTTGCGTCTCTGGGTGATCGCAAGCCACTGCTGATCGACAGTTCGACGATCGATGTCGCCACTGCCCGAGACGTCGCGGCAGCGGCCGCGCAGCGCGGGCTGGACATGCTCGATGCGCCGGTCTCGGGGGGCAGCGCGGGCGCGACGGCGGGGACGCTAACGTTCATGGTCGGCGGACCGGAAACCGCGTTCGCGCGCGCCGCGCCGCTGTTCAAGGCGATGGGGCGCAACATCGTGCATTGCGGCGCATCCGGTGCGGGGCAGGCGGCGAAGATCTGCAACAACATGATGCTCGGCATCAACATGATCGGCGTCGCCGAAGGAATCGCGCTCGCGCAGCGGCTTGGCCTCGATCTTCGCAAGCTGTTCGAGGTGAGCTCGACGTCGTCGGGACAGAGCTGGGCGCTGACCAAATATTGCCCCGCGCCGGGGCCGGTCCCCGAATCGCCGGCCAATCGCGATTACGTCGCCGGCTTCGCGACCGCGCTGATGCTGAAGGATCTCAGCCTCGCCCAGGCCGCCGCGGAAGATACCGGCGCGCCGACCCCCCTCGGCGCGCAAGCGGCCCGCATTTACGACCGGGTCGCACGCGACTATGCCGCGAAGGACTTTTCCGTCGTCTTCAAGTGGCTTTCGGAGAAATCACGGGAGGACCTGACGTGACGTTGAAGGACGCGCGCGACTTCCTGCTCGCGCATCGGACCGACTACGACACCGCGGTCGCCGGCTTCCGCTGGCCTAGGCTCACGCATTTCAATTGGGCGCTCGACTGGTTCGATGCCGAGCTCGCGCGCGGGCCGCTCGCGCACGCGCCGGCGCTGCGAATCAGCGGCGCCGGCGCTCTGGAGCGCACGTTCGCCGAGCTGTCCGAGCGGTCGAGCCGGGTCGCGAACGGATTGCGCGGGATGGGCGTCACGCGCGGCGACCGGGTGATGGTGATGCTCGGCAATGTCGTCGAGCTCTGGGAGGTGATGCTCGCGGCGATGAAGCTCGGTGCCGTCGTCATCCCCGCGACCACGCTGCTGACCCCGGCGGATCTCGAGGAACGCGTGGCGCGCGCGCGGGCGCGGTTCGTGGTCGCATCGGCGGGCGATGCGGCGAAGCTCGAGGGTCTGTCGATCCCGTGCGTCACGGTCGGCGGCGCTGTCAGCGGCTGCACGGCTTACGAGAGCCTGGCGCACGCGTCGCCGGACTTCGCCCCCGATGGCGAGACCGGCGCCGACGACCTTATGCTGCTCTATTTCACATCCGGTACGACCGCCAGACCGAAGCTCGTCCCGCACACGCACCGGTCTTATCCGATCGGGCATCTGACGACGATGTACTGGGTCGGCATGCAGCCCGGGGACGTGCATCTGAACATTTCGTCGCCCGGATGGGCCAAGCATGCCTATAGCTGCCTGTTCGCGCCCTGGAACGCGGGCGCGACAGTGTTCGTGCACAACCAGCCCCGCTTCAACGCCCGCGACCTGCTCGACGCAATCGTTGCAGGCGGCGTCACGACGATCTGCGCGCCGCCGACGGTCTGGCGGATGCTCGTGCAGGAGGATCTCGGACGGTGGAAGACGTCGCTGCGCGAGGTCTGCGGCGCGGGTGAGCCGCTGAACCCCGAAGTGATCGAGCAGGTCGAGGCAGCGTGGGGCCTGACGGTTCGCGACGGCTTCGGACAGACCGAGACAACGCTGCTGGTCGGCAACTTCCCGGGACAGACGGTGAAGCCGGGCTCGATGGGAAAGCCGGCGCCAGGCTACACGATCGATCTGCTCGACACCGAGGGTCGCCAGGCCGACGAGGGCGTCGTCTGCGTCGCGACCGATCCGGGCAACGGGCTGATGCGCGGCTATCAGCGCGATGACGGCGAAGTCGAACCGATCGCGGGCGGCTATCACCGTACCGGCGACATCGCCGTGCGGGATGCGGATGGCTACATCACCTATGTCGGCCGGGCCGACGATGTGTTCAAAGCGTCCGACTATCGGATCAGCCCGTTCGAGCTCGAAAGCGTATTGATCGAGCACGAGGCTGTTGCCGAGGCGGCCGTGGTTCCCGCGCCCGATCCGCTGCGCCTAGCGGTTCCGAAGGCCTACATTGCGCTCACGTCCGGCGTGGATCCGTCCGCGGAACTCGCCGCGTCGATCTTCGCGCATGCCCGCGCGCGGCTGGCACCTTACAAGCGCGTGCGGCGGCTCGAGTTCGCGGAGTTGCCGAAAACGATCTCGGGGAAGATCCGGCGCGTCGAGTTGCGGCGGGCGGAGCAGCAGAGAACGAACCGGTCGCCCGAAGAGTATCGAGAGGAAGACTTCCCGGAGATGGCGAAGCAGGCCTGAGCCATGTCCGCGAACACAGATTACGGTCTCGATTTCAATCTCGGCGACGACATCGACATGCTGCGCGATACCGTGCGGCGCTTCACCGACGCGGAGATCGCGCCGCGCGCCGCCGAGATCGACCGGGAGAACGATTTCCCCGCCGATCTCTGGCGCAAATTCGGCGATCTCGGCGTGCTCGGCTTGACCGTCGAGGAGGAGCATGGCGGCGCCGGCATGGGCTATCTCGCGCATTGCGTGGCGCTCGAGGAGATCAGCCGCGGTTCCGCCTCCGTCGGGCTTTCCTACGGCGCGCACTCGAACCTGTGCGTCAACCAGATCCGCCGCAACGGCACGCCGGCGCAAAAGCGAAAGTATCTTCCCAAGCTGATTTCCGGCGAACATGTCGGCGCGCTCGCGATGAGCGAACCGGGCGCCGGCTCCGACGTCATCAGCATGCGGCTGCGCGCCGAGCGTCGCGGCGACCGCTACGTGCTCAACGGGACGAAGTTCTGGATCACGAACGGGCCGGAAGCCGACACGCTGGTGGTCTACGGCAAGACGACGCCGGATGCGGGCGCCCGCGGCATCACTGCGTTCCTGATCGAGAAGGGCATGAAGGGTTTCTCCTGCGCCCAGAAACTCGACAAGCTCGGCATGCGCGGCTCCAACACGGGAGAACTCGTCTTCCAGGATTGCGAAGTGCCGGTGGAGAACGTGCTCGGCGCGGTCGACGGCGGCGCCACGGTGCTGATGAGCGGTCTGGATTACGAACGCGCGGTGCTCGCGGCCGGCCCGATCGGCATCATGCAGGCGTGCATGGATATCGTGCTGCCCTACACGCATGACCGCAAGCAATTCGGCCAGCCGATCGGCGAGTTCCAGCTCATGCAAGGCAAGCTTGCCGATATGTACACCACGATGAACGCGGCGAAGGCGTATGTTTATGCCGTCGCGAAGGCCTGCGACCGCGGCCAGACCGCGCGCAAGGACGCGGCGGGCGCGATCCTCTATGCGGCGGAGAAAGCCACCTGGATGGCGCTCGAAGCGATCCAGGTGCTCGGCGGGAACGGCTACATCAACGACTACCCGACTGGACGGCTGTTGCGCGACGCTAAGCTCTACGAGATCGGCGCCGGCACGTCGGAGATCCGGCGCATGCTGATCGGGCGCGAGCTGTTCCGGGAAACCGCTTGATGCAGCTTGAGTCCGCGGTGAACGCGCGGAGCGACGAGTTCCGCGCAAACGCCGACGCGATGCGCGCGATCGTCGCCGATCTCCGCACGCAAGCCGCGCGCGTCGCCCGGGGCGGCGGCGAGACGGCGCGCGCGCGCCATCTCTCCCGCGGCAAGCTGCTGCCGCGCGACCGGATCGAGGCGCTGCTCGACCCGGGCACGCCGTTCCTCGAGCTGTCGCAGCTCGCCGCCTACGGCATGTACGGCAACGAAGTGCCGTCGGCCGGCATCATCACCGGCGTCGGGCGGGTCAGCGGCCGCGAGTGCATCATCGTGTGCAACGACGCGACGGTGAAGGGCGGAACCTATTATCCGATTACTGTGAAGAAACATCTGCGCGCGCAGGAGATTGCGCTGCAGAACCGCCTCCCCTGCATCTATCTCGTCGATTCCGGCGGCGCCAATCTGCCGAATCAGGACGAGGTCTTCCCCGACCGCGATCATTTCGGCCGTATCTTCTACAACCAAGCGCAGATGTCGGGTGCTGGCATCCCGCAGATCGCCGTCGTGATGGGCTCCTGCACCGCGGGCGGCGCCTATGTCCCGGCGATGTCGGACGAGTCGATCATCGTGCGCAATCAGGGCACGATCTTTCTCGGTGGGCCGCCGCTGGTCAAAGCCGCGACCGGCGAGGTCGTCACCGCTGAGGACCTCGGCGGCGCGGATGTGCACAGCCGCATCTCCGGCGTCACCGACCACATGGCGGAGAACGACGCGCACGCGCTCGGCATCGCCCGCCACATCATGGCCACACTCGGCGATCGCCCACGGCCGCAGCTTCGCGAGCCGCGCGCGCCGCGCTACGATCCTTACGACATCTACGGGATCGTGCCCGCCGATCGCCGCAAGCCCTATGACGTTAGGGAAGTCATTGCCCGCATCGTCGATGATAGCGAACTGGACGAGTTCAAGCGCCTCTACGGCACGACCATCGTGACCGTCTTCGCCCATATCTGGGGCTACCCGGTCGGGATCATCGGCAACAACGGCATCCTGTTCAGCGAGAGCGCCCAGAAGGCGGCGCACTTCATCGAGCTGTGCGCGCAACGGCAGATCCCGCTGGTGTTCCTGCAGAACATCACGGGGTTCATGGTCGGCCGCAAATACGAAACGGGCGGCATCGCCAAGGACGGCGCGAAGATGGTCACCGCCGTCGCCACGGCCGCTGTGCCGAAATTCACCGTCATCATCGGCGGCAGCTTCGGCGCCGGAAATTACGGCATGTGCGGCCGCGCTTACGAGCCGCGCTTCCTCTGGATGTGGCCGAATGCCCGCATCTCCGTCATGGGCGGCGAGCAGGCGGCCAGCGTGCTGGCGACGATCCGCCGCGACGCGCTGGAGGCGCGCAACGACACCTGGCCCGCCGAGGAGGAGGAGGCGTTCAAGCGCCCGATCCGTGCCCAATACGAGACGCAGGGACACCCGTACTACGCCAGCGCCCGGCTGTGGGACGACGGCGTCATCGATCCGCTCGACACCCGCCGGGTGCTGGCCCTCGGGCTCGCCGCAGCGATGAACGCGCCGATTCCGCCGACCCGCTTCGGCGTGTTCCGGATGTGACGATGTTTTCATCGTTGCTCATCGCCAACCGCGGCGAGATCGCTTGCCGCGTCATCCGTTCCGCGCGTCGCATGGGCCTGCGCACCATCGCCGTCTATTCCGATGCCGACCGCGACGCGCTGCATGTCGAGATGGCGGACGAGGGGCACCGGATCGGGGCTCCGCCCGCGCGCGAGAGCTATCTCCGCATCGATGCGATCCTCGACGCGGCCCGCCGCAGCGGGGCAGAGGCGATCCATCCGGGCTACGGCTTCCTCTCCGAGAACGCGGCTTTCGCCGAAGCCTGCGCGGCGGCGGGCGTGACGTTCGTCGGGCCGCCGGCTTCCGCCATCCGGGCGATGGGCGGCAAGTCCGAGGCCAAGGCGCTGATGGAGCGGGCGGGCGTGCCCCTCGTGCCGGGCTATCACGGTGAGGCTCAGGATGACGCCACCCTCGCCGCCGCGGCCGAACGGATCGGTTACCCCGTGCTCATCAAGGCGTCCGCCGGCGGGGGCGGGAAGGGGATGCGCGTCGTCAACGACTCTGCTGCGTTCGCCGATGCGCTTGCCGGCGCCAAGCGCGAGGCGCGCGCGTCCTTCGGCGACGATCGCGTACTGGTGGAGCGCTACCTCCAGCGTCCCCGACATATCGAGATCCAGGTGTTTGCGGACACTCACGGCGGCTGCATCAGCCTGTTCGAGCGGGACTGCTCGGTGCAGCGCCGGCATCAGAAGGTCATCGAGGAAGCCCCCGCCCCGGGACTTTCGCCCGCGACGCGGGACGCCATGGGACAAGCGGCGGTCGCCGCCGCAAAAGCCGTCGGATACGTCGGAGCAGGCACCGTCGAGTTCATCGCCGAGGGCGACAGCTTCGCCTTCATGGAGATGAACACCCGGCTGCAGGTCGAGCACCCCGTCACCGAGTTCATCACCGGCCTCGATCTCGTCGAGTGGCAGCTCCGCGTCGCCGCGGGCGAGGCACTCCCCTCCATGACCCCGCGGATCGACGGCCATGCGATCGAGGTCCGCATCTACGCCGAGGACCCCTCTCAGGAGTACCGTCCGTCCGTCGGCAAGCTTATCCACCTCCGCACGCCCGCGACGGAAAGCGGTGTGCGGATCGACACCGGCGTGCGCCGGGGCGATCGGATCGGCATCGAATACGATCCGATGATCGCGAAGCTGATCGTCCATGGTACGGACCGCCCCGAGGCGTTGCGGCGTCTCCAGGTCGCGCTCTCCGAATTCGAAGTCGTCGGGGTCGAGACCAATCTCCGTCTGCTCCGCGGCATCGCGGCGGATGCGGACTTCGCGGCCGGGGGAGTCGATACCGGCTTCCTCGGCCGCCATCCGGAGCTGCTCGCACCTCCCGCCACCGATCCTCCCCCCGCCGCAATCGCCGCCGCGGTGCTTGCCGTCACCGGCCGCGATCGCGCGGAGTCGCCCTCACCCTGGGCGGCGCGTGACAGCTGGCGGATGAACCTGGAGGGAAGCCGCTCGGTGCCGCTTCGGTATGGTACGGCCACGATCACCGTCGCCGTCCGCGCTCTTCCGGACGGCGCGAGCCGGCTGACATGGGGTTCGCAGACCCATGTCGCCGCACTGCACGCCGAGGCCCTGCACCTCGATGAGAGGGTCATACGGTGCACCGCCATCGATGCTGGCGCGACGGTCGTCGCGATCGTCGCAGGGCAAAACCATGCGTTCGAATGCAGCGATCCACTTGCCCCGCCGGACAGCACGAAAGCTTCGGCCGGGCGGATCATGGCCCCGATCCCCGGCCGTGTCGCCAGCGTCCTCGTTGCACCCGGCGACCACGTGAAGCGCGGCCAGGCGCTCGTCGTGCTGGAGGCCATGAAGATGGAGCTGACCCTCTCGGCCGGTGCCGACGGCGTCGTCCGTGATGTGCGCTGCCGAAAGGGGGACATGGTCGAGGAGCGGGTCGAGCTCGTGACCTTCGCGGACTGACGAAAGAAAATTACGCGCGAAGCCTGAAGCCGCGAGGCTGCGTTAAGCGCGAGGAGGCAACGGCCGGGGTAGGATTGCTTTTCGTGCCAGCATCTTGGGTCCGGCAACGGTCCTGCCATATCCGAGGTGCGGGAGTTTCGCGTCCAGGCGGGCAAAATGAAGCATTCGGCGGTCACGCTCGACGACAAGTTCGACACCCAGGTCGCGCGCGTCTTCCTCACCGGAACACAGGCGCTGGTGAGGCTGCCGATGCTGCAGCGCGCGCTCGATCTGCGCTCGGGGCTCAACACCGCGGGGTTCGTCTCCGGCTATCGCGGCTCGCCGCTCGGCAGTGTCGACATTCAGATGTGGGGGGCGACGGCTCAGCTGGAAGCCAACCACATCCGCTTCCAGCCCGGCGTGAACGAGGAGCTCGCCGCGACCTCGGTCTGGGGCAGCCAGCAGGTCACGCTGACGCCCCAGGCGAAATACGATGGCGTCTTCGCGTTCTGGTACGGCAAGGGGCCCGGAGTCGACCGCTCCGGCGACGTATTCAAGCACGCAAACTTCGCCGGCACCGCCCGGCATGGCGGCGTGCTGCTCGTCGCGGGCGACGACCACGGCTGCAAGTCGTCCACGATTCCGCACCAGAGCGAGCCGGCCTTTGTTGCCGCCTCGGTGCCCGTGCTGGTGCCGGCCGACCTGCGCGACATTCTCGAGTTGGGCCTGCATGGCTGGCAGATGTCGCGCTGGTCCGGCCGGTATGTCGGCTTCAAGACGGTCGCCGACGTCGTCGACAGCTCCGCCTCCGTCGCGTTCGACCTGGATGCCTTCGCTTGGCGCTGGCCGGAGGGCGCTCGGCCGGACGTCAACATTCGCCTGCCCGACGCGCCGATGGAGCAGGAGCGGC
This sequence comes from Acetobacteraceae bacterium, assembly GCA_036265085.1. GTDB lineage: Bacteria > Pseudomonadota > Alphaproteobacteria > Acetobacterales > Acetobacteraceae > DATAPS01. The sequence continues at coordinate 9,562 of DATAPS010000115.1, forward strand.
GGTTGGTTACGCTCGGCCTCCCGGCCGCGCAGGCCTATGTCCGCGCGAACGGCCTGGACCGCATCGTCGCCAATCCGCGCGACGCGAAGTTCGGCCTGATTGCCGCGGGAAAATCCTACCGCGATCTGCGGCAGGCGCTGGCCGATCTGGGCCTTGGCGACGGCAGCGGTTTCGGAATCCGGCTGCTCAAGCTCGCACTCACCTGGCCGGTCGATCCGGAGATCATCCGCGGCTTCGCCGACGGGCTCGACGAGATTCTCGTCGTCGAGGAGAAGGCGCCGCTCATCGAGGATCAGGTCCGCGCCATCCTCTATGACCTCGCTCGCCGCCCGCGCGTGCTGGGCAAGCATGACGAAGCGGGCGGCCCGCTGATCAAGCAGCACGCCGAACTCTACGCCACCGAGATCGCACTGGTTCTCGCGCGTCGTCTGGAAGGCACCGTGACGACGGAGGAGATGCACGCCCGCCGCGACTTCCTCGAGACGCAGGCGAAAGCGGCGGAGCGGACCGAGACCGCGGCAATCCGCAAGCCCTATTACTGCTCCGGCTGTCCTCACAACACGTCGACGAAGGTCATCGACGGCAGCCGCGCGCTCGCCGGCATCGGCTGCCACTACATGGCGATCTTCATGGACCGCCAGACCGAGACGTTCAGCCAGATGGGCGGGGAGGGCGTGGCCTGGATCGGCCAAGCGCCGTTCACCGAGGAGACGCACGTCTTCGCCAATCTCGGCGACGGCACCTACTTCCATTCCGGACTGATGGCGATCCGCGCCGCGATCGCGTCGGGCGTGAACATCACCTACAAGCTGCTGTTCAACGACGCCGTCGCGATGACGGGCGGCCAGCATGTCGATGGTCAGCTCACGGTGCCGCAGATCACGCGCCAGCTCGCCGCCGAGGGCACGGCGGCCGTCGCGGTCGTCACCGACGAGCCCGAGAAATACGAAGACATCGGTGCGGACGCTTTCGCGCCCGGCGTCACGGTGCATCACCGGAGCACGCTCCAAGAGGTCGAACGGCGGTTCCGCGAGACGGCGGCCACGACCGTCATCGTCTATGACCAGACCTGCGCGTCTGAGAAACGCCGGCGCCGCAAGCGCGGCACGATGGTCGATCCACCGAAGCGCGCCTTCATCAATGCCGCCGTCTGCGAGGCCTGCGGCGATTGCTCGCGCACCTCGAACTGCCTGTCGGTGGCACCGCTGGAAACCGAGTTCGGCACCAAGCGGCAGATCGACCAGAGTTCCTGCAACAAGGATTTTTCCTGCATCGACGGTTTCTGTCCGAGTTTTGTCACCGTCCACGGCGGCAAGGTTCGCAAAACCGTCCAAGCCGCGCCTGATGTCTCCGTGCTCCCCGAGCCGTCGCGCCCGTCGCTCGATCGGCCCTGGAGCATTCTCGTCACCGGGGTCGGCGGCACCGGGATCGTCACGGTCGGCGCGCTGCTGGGAATGGCGGCGCACGCGGAGGGGAAGATCGTCTCCGTTCTGGACATGACGGGGATGGCGCAGAAGGGCGGCAGCGTCTGGAGCCACATCCGCATCGGCGAGAGCGAGGCACAGATGGAGAGCCTGCGCGTGGGCCGCGGCAACGCCGATCTCGTGCTCGGCGGCGATCTCGTCGTGGCGGCTGCGCGCGACACGCTGGCCGCGATCCGGCCGGGCCACACCCGCGTCGTGCTCAACACGCATGAGACGCCGACGGCGGATTTCGTGCACGACACCGACACCCGACTTCCGGCCGCGCGTTTGCGCCGCAACGTGGTCGAGACGGCCGGCGCCGATCGGGTCGATCTGCTGGACGCGACCGCCATCGCCACCGGCCTGCTCGGCGACGCGATCGCCACCAACCTGTTCCTTCTCGGGTTCACCTGGCAGAAGGGGCTCATTCCGCTCGCGCATGAGAGCCTGATGCACGCGATCGAGCTGAACGGCACCGCGGTCGAGGCCAACAAGGCGGCCTTCGCCTGGGGCCGGCTCGCCGCCGAAGATCTCGAACGCGCCGCGACGGCAGCGGGGGTCGCGCTCGAGCGGCCCGCGCCGAAGACGCTCGATGAGCTGATCGCATCGCGGGAGCGCCATCTCGTCGCCTATCAGAACCGCCGCTACGCGCGTCGTTATCGTGCGCTGGTCGAGCGCGTCCGCGAAATCGAGGGCCGCATCTTCTCGGGCGGCACCGCGCTGACGGAAGCGGTTGCGCGGGGCTACCACAAGCTGCTCGCCTACAAGGACGAATACGAGGTCGCGCGGCTCTATGCCGATCCGGCCTTCAAACGCGCGCTCGCCGCGCAGTTCGAGGGTACGGAGCGGCTGGAGTTCCATCTGGCGCCGCCGGCCTTCGCCAAGCGTGACCCGCGCACCGGACATTTGCAGAAGCGCAGCTTCGGCCCGTGGATGCTGAGGGCGTTCCGCATGCTCGCGCCGCTGAAGCGGCTGCGCGGAACGCCGCTCGACGTGTTCGGGCGCACCGAGGAACGGCGGGCGGAGCGGGCGCTGATTGCGCAGTTCGAGGCCGATATCGAGGAGCTGCTCCGGACATTGTCGCCGGCGACGCTTGCGACGGCGGTGGAGATCGCGTCGCTTCCGGAGCGCATCCGGGGCTTCGGCCACATCAAGGAGCGCGCGATGCGCGATGCGGCGGAGAAACGGGAGGGGCTTTTGGCGCGTCTGCACACGCCGCCGGAGGTGAAGCTCGCGGCCGATTGAAGCGCCGAAGGATGCGATTCGGCACGACTCCCAATCCTTGGCCAACCGTCGGCATCGGCCGAGCCAAGCAAGCGTCCTTTCCACATGCGCTGATCGCGATCCGGCGGTTTGAGCTGCCAAGCTGGTGCGCGATGCGGGCGGGTGGTCCGCTCGTTGAGCCCAGGGAGGCAATCGTGGCGCACTACGCAGGACTGGACGTCTCGGACAGAGACACCGCTATTCACGTCGTGGACGACCAGGGCAAGCTGGTGTGGCGGGGCAAGAGGGCTGGCGAGCCGGAGGTGCTTGCCGCGGCTTTGCGCCGCCATGCGCCTGAACTCGTCCGGGTCGGGCTCGAGACCGGGCAACTGGCACCGTGGCTCTACCATTCGCTCAGGGATCTCGGTTTTCCGGTGATCTGCCTTGATGCGCGGCATGCACGCACGGCCACGGCGTTGCAGCGGAACAAGACCGACGCACACGACGCCGAGACATTGGCGCAGCTGGTCCGCACTGGCTGGTATCGGGAAGCTCGGGTGAAGGGCTGGGCCGCACACGCCATGCGTCGCCTGGTCGGTGCTCGCTCGCAACTTGTCGGCATCTCGATCGACTTATCGAACCAGGTCCGCAGTACGCTGAAGACGTTCGGGCTGCGGGCGACCGGAGGAGCAGGACGCGTCTTTGAGGCGAAGGTGCGAACCGCGCTGGAGAGTGGCCCCGAAGTCGCCAGCGTGGTCGAACCGTTACTTGCCGCCTGGCGCGCCGTCCGCGATCAGATCGCCGTTCTCGACCGCAAACTGATGGCTGCGGTCAAGGCCGACCCGACATGCCGGCTGCTGATGACATGTCCGGGCGTCGGCGTGGTGGTCGCGGCCAGCTTCAGCGCCGCCATCGAGGCGCCGTCGTATTTCCGGCACTCGCGATCCGTCGGCGCCTACCTTGGTCTTACGCCCCGACGCAACCAGTCCGGCGAGATCGACCACAGCGCCGGTGTCTCCAAGCGCGGCGACCAGTTGCTGCGCAGTTACTTGTTCGAGGCGGCCGCATCTCTGCTAGGGCGAGTGCAAAGCTCTTCGGCACTGAAGACGTGGGGGCTGGCACTCGTGCAGCGCCTTGGCTTCAAGCGGGCAGCCGTTGCGGTCGCCCGCAAGATCGGCGTTGTGCTGCACGCCATGTGGAAGGCCAACAAACCGTTCGAGGCTTGGCCCGGCGCGACGGCCGCGGCCCGAGCAGCCTGACGGCTCCGCCGATTTACCGAATCCGCCACGCAGGCGGACGCAGGCGTCCTCGCCGGACGCGACGAGGCTACCCCGAGTTGGGTCTTGCGGCCGGATCATCCGGAACGCGCGTTCGACATGGTGGGCCTCGCCTTCGAGACGCATGTTGCGGCGACCAGCAAGGGTCGACCCCGGAAACAACCAAGATCCGGCGATGATGCAGCGGTCAGCAAGAAAGGAGTTGACAGGAGGAGTCGCGATCAAACAACCACCCAACGCTTAGGCAGCACCACGAAACCCTTGGCGGCGTCGGATCGCCTGACGATCTCAATGTCGATCTGCGCGAAGATGCCGGCGAGCGCGTTGCGGAACTCCGGCGCTTGATATCCGCCATCGGCAATAGAGCTTCAGCAGGAACGGGAACAGGCCGAACAGGGTCGCCATCAGCAGAGCGCCGCCGTCCTTGGATGTTGGCGGCGTGCACGATCGCCTGCAGCATCAACCCTTGGGTATCGACGAGGATGTGTCATGCTGAAGACCTTGATCGCCGCGGCCGCCGAGCGGCTCGGCTACACGATCATCCCCAACTGGCAGCTCGGCTCGTATTCGGCGGCCGAGAACCTGCGCAAGCTGTTCGCGCTCCTATCGATCGACCTCGTGATCGACGTCGGCGCCAACGCCGGCCAGTTCCGCGATCTGCTCCGCACGCAGGTCGGCTACCGCGGCCGGATCGCGAGCTTCGAGCCGAACCTCGAGCTTGCGCGGTCCCTGCAGGCACGCGTGAAGGCCGACCCGTCGTGGGAGGTGATGGGCACGGCGCTCGGCTCCGCGGCCGGAGAGGCGGAGTTCAACATCATGGCCGACAACCAGTTCAGCTCGTTCCTCGCCCCGCGCCATGACGAGGTCGCGCGCTTCAAGGACATGAACGTGGTCCGCGAGCAGGCGCGGGTGCAGATCGTCACGCTCGACTCCGTGATGCCCGAGCTGACGGAGCGCCACGCCTCGCGCGGCGTCTTCCTCAAGCTCGACACGCAGGGCTACGACCTGGAGGTGCTAAAGGGCGCGTCCGCCAGCCTGCCCCGTATCGCCGCCCTGCAGACTGAGGCGGCGCTGCGCCCGATCTACGCCGGCGCGCCGAGTGACCGGGCGGTGATCGACTACGCCGCCGCTCACGGCTTCGTCGTCAGCGGCTTCTTCCCAAGCAACGCGGGGCACTTCCCGGAGCTCATCGATTACGATTGCCAGATGGTCCGCCGCGACGCGACGGCCTGACTGGCCCGGGTGCCTTAGGATCGAGGAGCGGGCCCGCGCCGCGACCTGCCGCCGCACGCGGGCCGCCTCGTAGCGCCGCTCCACAAAGGCCCGCGCCGCGGCGCCCAGGCGCACGGAGCGCCCGTCGTCGCTCAGCAGCTCGACGCAGGCCGCCGCGAAGCCCGCGTCGTCGTTGCGCAACAGGATGAGCGGCCAGATCCGGAGGACCAGGTACTCGGCGGCCTGCAGGTTCGCGTCATAGCCGTACTTCCCCAGGAACAGCAGCGTAGGGGCCGCCGGGATCCCCGGCGGCTCGGGCGGGACGTCGATCGCGTTGGGCACCGTCTCCGTCCGGCCCCGTGCGCCCGACCGGACGAGGATGCGCCGGTCCGCCTCCGCCGCGACCGCCGAACATGCGG
>DATAPS010000116.1:0-10370 GCA_036265085.1 Acetobacteraceae bacterium
ATTTCCGGCATCATGGAAGGGCGCGCCAAGCCGGATTACGGCCGCGCCGTCGATATGCTGACCAAAGCGGCGATCCGCGAGATGATCGTGCCGTCGCTGTTGCCGGTATTGGCGCCTATCGTTCTCTACGCCATCGTCGACGCGATCGCCGGACAGGCGGCGGCGTTCAGCGCTCTGGGTGCGATGCTGCTCGGCACGATCGTGACGGGGCTGTTCGTCGCGATCTCGATGACCTCGGGCGGTGGCGCCTGGGACAATGCCAAGAAATACATCGAGGAAGGTCACCACGGCGGCAAGGGCTCGGAGGCCCACAAGGCGGCCGTGACCGGCGACACCGTCGGCGATCCCTACAAGGACACCGCCGGTCCAGCCGTGAACCCGATGATCAAGATCACCAACATCGTTGCCCTGCTGCTGCTCGCGATCCTCGCCAGCATCGGCTGACCGCCGGCAACTGTTGGGACGATCAGGCCCCGGAGTGCGCCCCGGGGCCTTTTCTTTTACGCTTTGGCGCGGGTGACGCCGCGGCGCCGGTAATCTCCGCCACGCGCGCATCGAACGCGGTGAGGTGCTGGTTCATGTCAAGATGCGCCTCGGCGTAGCGACGCGCGGCGGTGCGCAGCCGCCTCGACAATTTTCCGTCCTCGAGGATTTCGAGCACGCGCCGCGCCAGCAGCGGAGCATCGAGACCGGATGTGAGAATGCCGGTTTCATCGTGTGTGATGAACTCCGCAACGGGGTCGACGTCGGCGGCGACGATCGCGCATCCGCACGCCATCGCCTCGCGAAGGGACCACGACGCAACGAACGGATACGTCAGATACACGTGCGCATCCGACCGCTGTAGCATCGTCCGATAAGTTTCGTACGGGATCTGGCCGGGTAGGAGCACGCGCGACTCGTCATATTTGCCGGCGAGTTCCTTTTGGAAGTGTTCGCGCCACGTCGTGTCGACGAGCCGAGCGCCGTAGCTCACCTCGTCGCCGCCGATCATGATCACGCGCGTGTCGGCACGCTCGCCGAGGATGTACGGCAGTGCGCGCATCATGGTGTGAAAGCCGCGATACGGCTCGAGATTGCGCGAGACGTAGGTGACCAGCTTCTCGTTCGGCTGGATTGTGAGATTGCCTATCGTGAACGGCTGCTTGCGCACCGAGGGATCGGGCTTGCACAGGTCGAGACGCGCGCCCTCCGGCACGACCTTCATCAAGTGACGCGCCCATAGCGGGTAGCGCTCGTGCTGCCAGTGGGTCGGGGTCTGACCGTGCTGCTCCAATCCGAGAGCGAGGTGGTTGACGATATTCATCGCGCGGATTCGCGCGAACCGCTCAGGCTCGATCGGGAATTCGGCGTCGTAGCCGACGTCCTGCCCGACAGTCTGATAGTAGAACTCGAAGTATCCGAGGATCGGCGCGCGCGGCCAAACATCGACGAGGTTGAGCAACTCGCCCCAGCCGTGATGCCCGACGACGATGTCCGGCGTGAAGCCGAGGCGCTTCACGTTCTCGGCCGTGCGCGCCACGATGTCAGCCCGCCGGGCCGCGACCTCGTAGTCGCGCGCATTCGGGTGGATGGGGTCCTGCGGGTATTTGGGAACCTGGTACGAAACGCGCCGCACACCCTGCAGGTGATTCTGGTTCGGCTCCGAGATGAAGACGATGTCGTTCTCGGGGTTCGTCAGCAGATGCCGGACGACATGCAGATACTGTCCTGGGAAATTCTGATGAACGAACAGATATCGCACCCCCGGTCTTTCCTCCGAACGCTCTTCGCACCAGTCGCGCGTGGCGGTCAGCCGCCACCGCGCGCGCCGCGTCGTCCCGGCGTCAGCGCCGCTTGCCGCGCTTCGGCGGCGGCGCGGCATTGCGCGCGGGTGGAAGCGCCTTCTTCGCAGCGGCCCGCGGCGGCGCGGCTTTTGCGCGCGGGGGCGCCGCGGGCGGTGCCGAGGTCTGCGGCTTCGCGCTGATCGCCGGGGCGGCGACGGCAACACGGCCGCGCGGCTGGATCATGACCCGGAAGGCCTCCATCGCCGCAAGATTCTCGGATTCGCAGGGCTCACCGCCGCCGACCGGTCCGATCTCGGTGCCATCGACGAAGCTCGCGGCATAACTGCACGTATATGCCTCGGCTGCTTTCCCCCGGAGGCGGACGCGGATGCCAAGCAAGGGCAACGCCATACCGCGGCTACCGCAGAACTGACCGCCCTCCACCCAGGGTGAGAGCCACCCGCGTCCAAGCACCGCCTGATACTCGATGTCAGTCGCGCTCACGTTCTGCAGCGGCGCGAGTGCGAAACCTTCGATCCACCGCTTGCCACCGGGTTCGCACACCCATTGTCCGATGAGCCCACCGACATCGCCACGGCCCTGAATATGGGCGACGACATCGACCACCTCCGGCGCCGCCGGTTGCGGATCGGGACGGCTTGCCGGACCCGCGGCACCTGCGGCCGCCGGATCCACGAGACGCAGCACCTGCAGGTTCGGTGCAGCTTCCGCATCCGGCGCTTGATAGACGGTCACCAGCACCTGCGCCGGCCCGCGATCGACACGCACCAGGGCCGCATCGCCGTTACTGCCCAGCCAACCGTCATCGCGAAACGACCTGATCGTCACGCCCTCGCCGCCGCCCTGCGGATTCGGCGGCAGCGAAATCCTGACACCCGGCAGTCCGCGCGCCGGATCGCGGCTCGGTGACGGCGCCTGCACGATGCAGAACAAGCCCTGATCGAGACTCATCAAATGGCCGCTGACCTTCAGCTCCGAGATGAGCTGCTGGGCCGGTGCGCGACCCGTCGTTGCGCTTTCGGCATCAGACATACGGCTTGTCACCTCGTTGCATGCTCAGGCCCGACCTTTGCCGACGCATTCATCGCTTGCGTTCGGGCGAACCGCAAGCAGGGCATTGTTGATTGCGGGCGCGGGCATGCCGAGCGGCATGAGCCAGCCGCGGCCGGTCCGGCGGATGCGTTCCGCAATCGCCCCGATATCGAACGCCGCGACTCGCAGGCCAGCCCGCCAGAGGTGCTGGAGGGTGAAGCACCACGTCTCCGGCCAGATCGACGGAAGGAAACCAAGCGTCGCCTGCTGCCCGCGGACCAGCGCGCCTACCTCTTCGTCCTTGTAGGGTCCGGTGACGAAAGCCGCGCCGGTCGCGATCAACCGGTCATCGTCGATCGTGTGACCGACGACGATGAACTCCACCGGGAGCCGTCGGGCGGCCGCGTCCCGGGCGCAGGCAAGCAGCACGTCGTATCCCTTCTCGATCCCGATCCCGCCGAGCACGCAGACGCGCTGCGGTCCCGCAACGCGCACCGCGACCGGCGGCAATGTCTCGTCGTCTTCATGCATGACGACCTCGGGCCGCGCATCAGGGAAATAACGGATAATGCGCATCGCAGTGTCACGTGACGGTGCGATTACACGCCGCGACGCGGCGAGGAGCGAGGCCGATCGGGCGCGAAGTGCGGCGACGCCAATGTCTTCTTCGAGCGCCGAACCCGCGTCCGCAATACAGGCGTCGCACACGGCGCTGTCCGGTGGCTCGCCGCAATACCTCCGCTCCGCACCGATGAACGACACCCGCGGGCAGACCAGGGCGTAATCGTGCACGATCGTGTCCTGCGGCACGCCGAGCCGGGCCGCAAGGTCGAGCAGCGCCGGGTGGTGTCCGAGCATGTGATGGAGTTCGACGCTCTGCACCCGTTCGCGCCGCAGCAGCACGAGCAGCTGCCGCAGTTCGGCCGGGATGGCGAAGCGCAGATTCGGATACTCGCCGGCGATGCCGTCGTCTATGCGGCACTCGCCCGACACGTAGCGCCGATCGCTGTCATCCGCCGTCGCCTCGCGTGCGATGACGGGGCGCAAGACGATCGGGCGCCTGCCCTCGGCACGGATCGCACCGCACCGCTGGCTGACCACCCGCTCGACGCCGCCGCCGCTGTCGTGCGTCATCAGCACGACTGCACCGGCGGCGCGGCGCCCTGTCGCCCAACGCGCCTGGTCAAGCCGACGACGGGCGGGCGCGAGCGGATCGGCTTTCTGGAACGCGGCGATGAGCGCGTGATAGCCGGGGTGAAGGCGCTCTAGGACTTCGAGGTTTCGCGCGATCAGATGTTCACGGGCCGGGCCGAAGGATTGCGCGCCGGCATGCGCGACATAGGCCGCCGGAACAGCAATGTGCCGCCAGCCGCGATGGCGGGCGCGCAGGCAGAAATCGTTCTCCTCGCCATAGCCATGGGCGAACAGATCCTCCCGGAAGAAGCCGACATCGTCGAGACACTCGCGGCGGATATACATGCAGAAACCGACTGCCGTCGGGATCTCAACGGCCGCATTCGGATTCGCCTGCGCTGCCGCCGCGGCAAGACGCCCGAGTCCGCGGCCATCGGGGGCCCGATTGCCGCCCTCCTTGTCCGGATAGCTCAGGATCGCAGCATCGTTCGAGAACGGCGTCGCGGTTCCAGTATCGCCGTCGGCATGGACGGCGGCACGCAGGCGCTCCAGCCATCCCGACGTCGGCAGCGTGTCGCTGTTGAGGAGAACCATGTCGCGCGGTCGCGCCAAAGCGCACGCATGGCGCAGACCGGCGTTCGCGGTCGCGGGAAATCCGCGGTTGCGATCGTGCCGGAGCAGGACGATACGGCGTTGCCGCTGCAGCACGTCGAGGGCTTCCGCCAGTTCGCGCTCCGGCGTCGCATCGTCCACCACGAGCACCCGTGTCCCCGCCGGGACGGTTGCGAACACCGCGTCGAGGCAGGCCAGGGTCGCCGCCAGCCCGCGATAGACAGGAATTACCACCGCCACACGCCGCCGCGGCGCGGCGCGCGCCTGAGCCGGCGCTCCGCGCAGATCCGCGCGAACCGGGACGAACGCGATCTCCGGTCGACCAACGGCGGCGGCGTTGTCGCGGACACCGCCCTGCAGATTGCGCGAGATGAAGACCGCGCTGCGTTGCTCGATGCCGGGATCGATCGGGCTGCCGAGCAAATCGCGTCCGTCACGCGCGAGGACGCGCAGCATCCCGCGATACCGCGGCAACCGCGCAGCGGGCACCCGGAACGTGCGGGGCCGAAAGAACGCGCGCGCTGGCACAGGCTGCAGGTCTTCGGCGATGATCCGCGTGACGCCCTCCCCGCAAACCTCGATCTCGGGACGCACGTCGGGGGCGGCCGGCATCCAGGCCCACCCCTCGAGGCCGCCTTCGTGGGCACGAACGAAGCCCTCGACCCGCTGGATCCGGTCGATTGCGAGCGGGCTGCCGAGCAGCGGGACCCCGTTCGCGGTCACAGCGACATCCCCTTGCCCCGCCGGAACCGGGCAGGGCAGTCGCGCGATCCGGCTCACGGCTCCCCGCGACAACTCGATGCGGCCGCTCGCGCGGGCGTGGACCCGTTCGTCGTGGTCGATCCAGCACCATCCCGGCGCGTCGGCCGCCCGAAGCGCGGTCGTGATGAGTTCCGGCGGCAACCTGCTTTCGTCCACCACGTGCCGGGACAGCAGGCGGTTCAGCGCGTCCGCGACGCCGCTCCGATCTCCCGCGACGAAGCATGCGCCCGCCAAGCCGATTAACGCCTCGCGAAGATCGACTCGGCTTGCGACGTCTCTGAACGATGCGGCCGCACGCGCATGACCTATCGCGAGTTGCGCGGCCGCGAGGGAAAGACCGACCGTCAGGTCCTCTGGGGCGATCCGGTGCGCCCGCTCAAACCACCGGAGCGCGTCCGCGGAACTGCCGCGCTCCAGATCCGCCTGGCCTCGGACCCAGGCACGCTCGGCAAGCTCGGCGAGCCACTCGTTCCGGGTCAGCGGCCGCTTGCGAGCCAAGGCTTCCGCGCGCGTCAGGAACCAGCCGCGCTGACATCGGCGCGCTTCCTGACGCTCGCAGGCTCACCCTCGACGGTGTTTGAGTCCGGCAGCGAGGCGAGATCGGCGCGCGCCTCCGACAAACCTTGCGCGAGTGCGCGCTCGAGCCAGATGCGCGCTTCCGCAGGGTTGCGCTCGTCGCCGAGACCGCGCGCGAGATAGCGGCCCAGCATCAGCTGGCCGTGCCCATGCCCTCGCTCGGCCGCCGCGCGGAACCACTGCTGGGCGCGCGGGCGATCCCAGGGGATGTCATGTCCACCGCCGTAAAGCGCACCCAGCGCGAACATCGCGGCGACCTGCCCGTGCTTGGCGGCGCGCTCGAACAGCTGGGCCGCCTCGTGATGATCCCTGCTGCCGCCCCTCCCGTTCACCAGAAGCTCGGCGAGCGCCACCTGCGCCTCGAGCATGCCGGCATCGGCGGCCCGCTTGATCCACGCGCGGCCCTCCTCGAGATCCTGGTCGCAGCCGCGTCCCTCGAGAAGCATTCGGCCTAACCAGTACTGCGCATTCACGACGCCTTCGGCCGCGCGCCGGAGCCACTCCACGGCCAACCTGTCGTCGCGTTCGACGCCGACGCCTTGCGCGAGACAGATTCCGTAATTGTATGCTGCGACCAGATCGCCGGCGGTCGCCGACTGCTCGAACCACGCCCGGATCCGCGCCGGATCCTCCGGCGCACCCTCGCCGTTCAGCACCAGTGCGGCGAGGTCGTGGCGGGCCTGGACGTCGCCGGCTTCGGCGGAGACGCGGAACCAGTCGGCGGCCTGCTGCGGGTCCCGAGCGACGCCTGCGCCGGTGAGATGGAGCATGCCCAGTGCGCGCGCCGCGGATTTGTGGCCAGCCTCTGCGGCGCGGCGGAACCACATCGCGGCTTCCGCGTGGTTCGGCGGTAGCGGTCCACCGCGTGCGTAGATGTCGCCGACCATCGCCGCCGCCTCGGGATCGCCCTGAAGCGCCGCACGACGCAACCAGGACTCGCCCTCGACGACGTCCTTCAAAACGCCCCGCCCCTCCATCAGGCAGATACCGTAACGGGACTGTCCGGAGCGGACCCCTTTCTCGGCCGCCTTCCTATAGAGCGCCGCCGCCGCGGCCGCATCGCGCTCCATCCCCTGACCGTTCTCGGTCAATGCGCCGAGCAAGTATTCGGCAGTGCCGAGACCTGACTCGGCGGCCTGTCGCAACAGACGCGCCGGCTCCTGGTATCCGTCCTGATCTGTGACGGTCCGAAGCAGGCAGAGCGCGTAACCGAGGCAGCCCTGCGGCGATCCATTCTCGGCGGCCAGCTTGTAAAGCTTTTCCGCCTCCGCCGGATCTCTGAGCTCGTCTGGCCCCGAGGTGAGGATGTAGGCGAGGAGCGCCTGGCCTTCCGACGATCCACCATCGGCGGCCTTGCGCGCCCATTGCGCCGCGCGCCCGAAATCGGGCTCGGCGGTCGCGCGGCTGGAGAATTGCGCCGCCGCGAGCAGCGACGAGAGCGCGTCCGTCGGACCGCGCTCGGGAGCCGGAGCGCCGGCCGGCGTTGCACCCGGAGCGGACGGCAGGCCGTGAATGTAGACGGCCGCGAGCAGCGACCGCGCCTCGAGATAACCCTGCTTGGCCGCACGCTCGAGCCAGCGGGCAGCCTCGATGCCGCTCGACGGCACGCCCGCCCCTTCGAGGTAGCAGCGGCCCACGAGATATTCGGCCTCGGCAAGACCCGCAGCCGCCGCAGCGGCGAGCAAAGGGAAGGCGTCGGCGCGCCGCCCCTGCTCGATCAGATTTTGCGCCTTCTTGAGCTTACCGGTCGGGCCGGTTGCCCAACCGGTCAAAGCCCGGACGAGTCGCGCCATGCCCGGTTCTTCGCTCCCTTACGGTTCGCGGAAGCTCTCGCTGAAGTGCGGAAGCACGCGGCCGACCATGTAGCCCAGCACCGTGCGCTTCCCCACCTCGACGTCGGCGCTGAGCGACATGCCGGGCTGCAGCTGGAAGGACGGCGGCGTGTCGTGCAGCTTGAGCTCGTCGATCGAAACGCGAGCACGGTAATACACGATGCCGAGGCCGGTCGTGTCCTTCTGCTGCGGCTTGACCATCTTGTCCGTGTCCATGCTCGGATTGTTGAAGCTGTCGGCGCTCACCGTGCGGACCGTTCCCTTGGCGGTCCCGTACTGCCAGGAGGCGAACGTGTCGAAGGAGATCGTCGCCGGATCGCCCACATGCACGAAGCCGGACTGATCTCCCGGGATCAGCACCTCCGCCTCCAGGGGCGCGCTCAGCGGAACGAGGGTGATGAATTGGTCGGCGGTCTGCAGAACCGAACCGACCGACACCTTTGCCACCGACAGAACCACGGCATCCTGATCCGCATACACGTCCACCAGCTTGCGGCGCAGCGTCGCCTTCTTCAGGTTCTCGCGCGCATCCGACAGTTTGCGGCTCTCATCGGTCAGCTGCTGCTCGAGCTCGGCGCGCCACTGATGGACGAAGCCGTCGCGCTCCCGGATCAGCGCTTGCAGGTCCGAGTTCGCCGTCGTGATGGCGTGCTCCGAGTCCTGTAGGTTGCGCTCCTGGTCGAGACGGGCATCGAGCGCCGCCAGCGTGTTCAGCTGGCTGCCAACGTGCAGCTTCTCCAGTTCGCGCCGCTTGTCCTCGACGGCTTTCGCGACCACCAGTCGCCCCCTATACGCCACCACGTCGGCCATCGCGCGCTGCACGGTCGCCTGAAGGCCGGCGATCTTCTGGCGATAGTTCTCGAGCTTGTATTCAAGCTCCGCCTTGCGCGATGCGTAGATCGCGGCTTGGACCTGGCCGGAGGCATCGGTGCCTGGGCGATACGGGCGGTTCTCGTCCTCCGCCGTCATCCGGTCGACCGCCGCTTGCAGGCTCTCCACCTGAGCCCCGTAATCCGCGGCATCGGCGCCCGAGAACGTCGGATCGAGCTCGGCCAACAGGTCGCCTTTGCGGACGACCTGCCCTTCATCGACATTGATCGCCCGGACGATCGAGGTCTCGAGCGGCTGGATCACAGCGTTCGGCGACTTGGAAACCAGCGTTCCCTTGGTCACGACGACCCGGTTGATCGGCATCACGCCCGCGACGACCACGAGCGACACGAACATCGCCGCAATGATCCACACCGTGATCCGCGCCGTCACCGGGATCGGACGAGCGATCAGCGCGGCGGTGGGAGATTGGAATTCGAGCACGGCCAGCTCGCTGGGGGACGCCTTGTTCCGGGCGACACCCCGCAACCCATTTCGGACCGGTGCAAGCTCGTTAGTCATCTAAGACGTCCTTTCGACTCCGTCGATGCGACGGAGCGCGGCAGTTCGTGACGAAGCCCGCGTCAATCGCCCTGGGCCAAAACCGGCGTCGGCGCATTCGACCGATGGCTGACCGGATCGAGGTGGCGATTCTGCTGCAGCCACAACTGGCGATAGATCGCGCACCGCTCGACCAGTTCACGATGGGGCCCGACGTCGATCACCGCGCCGCGGTCGATGACGAGGATCAGGTCGCAATCCGTCAGCGACGATAGCCGGTGCGAGACGATCATCATGGTCCGGCCACGCGCGATCCGCTGCAGGTTCGCATTGACCAGCGCCTCACTTTCGGGATCCAGCGCCGACGTCGCTTCGTCGAGGATCAGAATGCGCGGGTCGTGAATCAGGGCGCGGGCGATGGCCAGTCGCTGCCGCTGGCCGCCCGAGAGGTTCGGCGACCCTTCCTCGATCCAGGTCTCGTAGCCCTTCGGCAGCCGCTCGATGAACTCTTCGGCGCCCGCCAAACGGGCCGCGCGCACGCAATCCGTCAGCGTCAGGCCCGGCCGCCCTGCGAGGATGTTGTCCTTGATCGAGCCGCGGAACAGGAAATTCTCCTGCAGCACCACGCCGAGACTGCGCCGCAGGTGCGACAGGTTGATCTCGCGAAGATCGACGCCGTCGATCTTGATGTAGCCCTCGTAGTCCCGGCCGATGCCTTGCAGGAGGCGCGTGATCGTCGACTTCCCGGACCCGCTCCGCCCGACCACGCCGAGCATCGTTCCGGGCGGGACCGAGAACGAGACGCCGTCGAGCGCCGGGCTCTTCGACCCGGGATAGGCATATACAACGTTCGAATACGAGATCGCGCCGCTGAAGCGCGGCCGAAGGCCCGCGCCCGGCTCGGCTTCGGCTTTGACGTTCATGATGCTCGCCGCAAGCCCGACCGCGGTCCGCACCTCCTCGATCTCTTCCATTAGTCGTGCGATGCTGACCAGCGGGGACGCGACGCGGCCGCTCAGCATCATGAAGGCCATCAGCGCGCCGATGTTCCCGCCCCCGGCAGGATCAGTGATCGCGAGATAGGCTCCGACCAAAAGCACGCCGCGCGTCATGAAACCTTCTAGCGGGGTCGTGAGCGTTTGCGGCCAGTTGCCGAGATTGCCGAACTGGAAGCGCAGATCGGCAACTTCGGCGGTCCGGCGGTCCCAGACATCGAGCTGTGCGGGCTCGAGCGCGAGGGATTTGACCGTGCGGATGCCGTGCA
>DATAPS010000117.1:0-7210 GCA_036265085.1 Acetobacteraceae bacterium
AGGTCCTCGACCTCGCGCGCGCGGCCCTGCCAGTGCGCGGCATCCGGCACCCAGTCGCTGCGGGCGGCGATGTACGTCCAGACCCGAACGCCGGCGAGCCGCTGCATCAGCGTATCGATGTCGCCGTCGGCGCGCGCCAGAATCGCGATCTGGCTGGCCAGCCAATCCGTCGGCAGCCGCCCGCCATCGACCACATGGCCGAACACGCGAGCGCAGAGCTTGGTGTGCGTGTCGTCGGCGAGCTTTCGGAAGTCGGGGATCTGGCAGGCGTCCCAGAGCTGTCCGACCCGCCGCCGCCCGATCGCCTTGCCGCGGATTTCCGGCTCACGCGCGAGTGCCACCAGCGTCTCGAGATCCGTCGCGTCGTTGCCACGCACAAGGCCCGGCCGGTTCGGCGGCGCGGTCAGGCTGTCGAGCAGTGCGTCGACTGACTTGAAGTCGAGCTCGCCGTTGCGCCAGAACAGCTCCGTGAGGGGTTCGAAACTGTGCGCCTCGACGGCCCGCACCAACTCGTCGTCCATCGGCGGGCAGTCCGCCGTCGTGCCGAACGTGCCGTCTCGCATCCCGCGTCCCGCGCGCCCTGCGATCTGCGCGATCTCGGGCGGGGTGAGCGCGCGCGGGCGGTGGCCGTCGAATTTCGTCAGACGCGCGAACGCGACGTGATCGACGTCCATGTTGAGGCCCATCCCGATCGCATCCGTTGCGACCAGGAAGTCGACTTCCTTCTCCTGATACAGCGCCACCTGCGCGTTGCGCGTCCGCGGCGAGAGACGGCCCATCACGACCGCGCAGCCGCCGCGCCGGCGTCGGATCATCTCGGCGATCGCGTACACTTCACTGGCACTGAACGCGACAACGGCGCTCCGTGGCGGCAGCCGGGTCAGCTTGGCCGGGCCCGCGTCGGTGAGCTGCGACAGGCGCGGCCGTGTCTCGACGATCGCATTCGGAACGAGACGCTGCAGCAGCGGTCGGATCGTCTCGGCGCCGAGGAACATGGTCTCCACCATGCCGCGTGCGTGCATCAGGCGATCGGTGAAGATGTGGCCGCGATCGGGGTCGGCACAGAGCTGGATCTCGTCGACCGCGACGAACTCAGCGTCGCGGTCAAGCGGCATCGCTTCGACTGTGCAGGAAAACCATTTCGCGGCCGGCGGGACGATCTTCTCCTCGCCGGTGATGAGTGCGACGTTCCTCACACCCTTGCGCACGACCATCTTGTCGTAGTTCTCGCGCGCGAGCAGCCGGAGCGGGAAGCCCATGATGCCGGAGGCGTGCGCCAGCATCCGCTCCATGGCCAGATGAGTCTTGCCCGTGTTGGTGGGGCCGAGCACGGCCTTAACACGGGGGCTGAAACCCGACATGGCGTGATGGTTGGGTGCGCTTTCGGCGAATGCAAGCCCGGGCTCCAACGGACCAGAGAACCCATTGAATTCGCCGCACTCTTCCCGCATATCGGACCCGCGAAGGAGGCAGGTTGATGACAGATCAAGTAGCACAGACGACAGACTCGGCGGCCACCGATTCGGCCGCATCCGCAACGGTCGAGCGTCACGATTTCGGCGCGGAGGTCGGCCGCCTGCTCGATCTGGTGGTCCATTCCCTCTATTCCGATCGTGAAATCTTCCTGCGTGAGCTGGTCGCCAACGCTGCGGACGCCATCGATCGCCGGCGATTCGAGAGCCTGACCGATCCGGCGCTCGCGCTGCCGGACGGCGCGAAGGTGCGCATCGTCGCGCACAAGCCGGGCAAGACGCTGACGATTTCCGACGACGGCGTCGGCATGACGCGCGACGAGCTGATCTCCAATCTTGGCACGATTGCGCGCTCGGGCACGCGCAATTTCGGCCAGAAGCTCGCCGAGGCGAAGCCGGAGGAGCGGCCGAGCCTGATCGGGCAGTTCGGCGTCGGCTTCTACTCCGCGTTCATGGTAGCCGAGCGCGTCGAGGTCACGTCGCGCAAGGCCGGCACGGATCACGGCTGGGTATGGTCGAGCGACGGCGGCGGCGCATTCACCTTGGGGCCGGGCGAGCGGAGCAAACCCGGCACCGACGTCGTGCTGCACATGAAGGCGGACGCCGATGAGTATCTCGATCCCATCCGCCTCGAGGCGATCGTGCGCAAATGGGCCGACCACATTACGATCCCGATCACGTTGGAGCGCGACGGGAAGGATCTGCCTGCAAACGAGGGCACCGCGCTGTGGCGCAGGCCGAAGAGCGACATCAGCGAGCAGGATTACAACGCTTTCTATCGCCATCTCGGCCATCTGTTCGATACGCCATGGGCGACGCTGCATTGGCGCGCAGAGGGCTCCCTCGAGTTCAGCGCGCTGCTGTTCGTGCCGGGTTCGAAGCCGTTCGAGCCGCTCGACAACGATCGTCGCTCTAAAGTGCGGCTCCACGTCCGGCGCATGTTCATCACCGACGAGGCGGAGCTGCTGCCGCCGTGGCTGCGCTTCGTCCAGGGCGTGGTGGACACCGAGGATCTGCCGCTGAACGTCTCGCGCGAGATGCTGCAGGCGACGCCCGTGCTCGCGCGCATCCGCAAGGCGGTGACCAACCGCGTTCTCACGGAGCTGAAATCGCGGGCCAAGGACGCGGAGAGCTACGCCGGGTTCTGGGCGAATTTCGGCCCGACGCTGAAGGAGGGGGTGTGGGAGGACGGCGAGCACCGCAAGGAGCTCGCGCCGCTGCTGCGGTTCAAGTCCTCCGTGGTCGAGGGCTGGACAACGCTGTCGGACTACGTCAGCCGCATGAAGCCCGGACAGGAGGCGATCTACCTGCTCGCCGGGGACAGCGCCGAGGTTCTGGCGAGGTCGGCGCAACTCGAAGGATTCCGCGCGCATGGTCTCGAGGTTCTATTGCTCGACGACCCTATCGACGCGTTCTGGCCCGACCGATTCGACGAGTTCGAGGGCAAGCGGATCCGAAGCGTCACCCAAGGGGCCGCGGATCTCGCCAAACTCGCCGGGGAGAACGGCGACACGCCGGATGTCAGCGTCCTGCTCGCCGCGCTCAAGACCGCGCTCGGCGACGCGGTGAGCGACGTGAAGGCGACAGCACGGCTGGTCGACAGCGCGGTCGTGCTCGCGCCGGCGACGAACGGCCCGGATCTGCAGATGCAGCGGCTGCTGCGGCGTGCGGGTCGCTCGGCGCTGTCCACGCCACCGGTGCTGGAGGTCAACCCGCGTCACCCTCTCGTGACTGCGCTCGCCGGGGCGCAGTCGGGCGGCGCGGACGTCGCGAGTGCGGCGCAGATGCTGCTCGATCTCGCGCGGGTGCAGGACGGCGAGCTTCCGCGTGATCCCGCTGCGTTTGCGCGCCGGCTGGAAAGCGCATTGACGGAAGAGCTCTCAGGGAACAAAGCGTAGAGCGTGATGCGTGCGGTTTCGGCACGGTCCCACTCGGACCGTAACGACGCGTCGCGGTTCACGGCGAACGGCGACTCGTTGAATACTGCGCGAGTCGCCGTTCGCCCCTAGAGCTCATTCCGGGCTCCGGTCGCGCGATGCGGCTGGAGTTTGGACGATGCAATTACTCGACTTGCCTTGCGTGGCCGAGGCAGTTGCCGCCCGGCCGATTCACGCCGTGCGCCCGGATGCGCTGGAGCAGTTCCTGGGTGGACGTGAATCCGAGCAGGCGGCGTTCGTCCGGTCTGCGGGGTTCGCGGCTCGCGCCCAGGAACTCGTGCTGCTTCCGGCGCAGGACGGAGTGGCCGGCGCGGTGCTCGGCCTTGGCGACGATCGATCCCCCTACGCATTTGGCGATCTCGCGTTCCGGCTTCCCGCCGGTGACTGGTCGATCGTGCCCGGCGATTTCGACATGGAAATGGCCGTTCTGGGGTTCTGCCTCGGAGGCTACCGCTACCAAGAGTTCAAATCGCCCCCGCGCCCCGCGGCCCGCGTCGTCTCCGGCGGCGCGTTGGCGGGATCACTCTCCCAGGCGCGCGCCGCGTATCTGGTGCGCGACCTGATCAACACGCCGGCGAACCTGCTGGGCCCGTCCGAGCTCGCGGATGCGGCAATGGGGCTCGCCGAACAATACGGCGCGCGCGGTGATCGGGTGGAAGGCGAGAAGCTGGATCGCGAGTATCCCACCGTTGCGATGGTCGGACGCGGCTCGGCGCGCGCGCCCGTCGTCGCGACATTCCATTGGCGCGGCAGCAAGGCCAGCGACCAGGCGCCGCTCATATCCTTGTGCGGAAAAGGCGTGTGCTTCGACAGCGGTGGTTACGACCTGAAGCCGTCGGCGGGCATGCTTCGTATGAAAAAGGACATGGGCGGCGCCGCGACGGCGCTGGGGCTTGCCCGGTCCATCATGGAGGCGGACCTGCCGCTGCGGTTGGCGCTGCGGATCGGCTGCGTCGAAAACAGTGTGTCGGGCACTGCAATGCGTCCGCTCGATGTCGTGCGCACGCGCCGCGGGCACAGCGTCGAGATCGGGAACACCGATGCCGAGGGTCGGCTCGTCCTGTGTGATCTGCTCGCGGAAGCATCGGACGAGTCGCCGGCACTTCTCATCGATTTCGCGACACTCACCGGGGCGGCGCGCGTGGCCCTCGGCCCCGAATTGCCGGCGCTGTTCAGTAATGACGAGGGCGTCGCTCAGGCTTTACTCGACTCGGGGCATCGTGTTCACGACCCCATGTGGCGATTGCCGCTATGGGACGGTTACGACTCCTGGCTGGACAGCGCAGTTGCCGACTTTGGCAACGTGAGTTCGAAGCCCATGGCAGGCGCGATCACCGCCGCTTTGTTCCTGCGCCGCTTCGTGGCCGATGGGATCCCGTGGGCGCATATCGACTTGTACGCCTGGAACGACACAACGCGACCAGGACGGCCGGAAGGCGGCGACGCGCAAACCGTTCGCGCAATCCGTTCCATGCTTGAAGTTAAATTTCTGCAATGACGCTCGTAACAAAATTCGCCGGTCACGGATTCGGGATTGGCGTGGAACGTTTACGGCCGGATATAAGTTCTACTTGTCGCTGAAGCGATCGGTTCGAGCTGCTTCTCACGCCTTGACCAACGCTGAAGAGCGTCGCTCTGCGTTCCGACGCACGCACATGAAAGGACTGAGCAAAATGGCTACAGCACCCACCGCGGATCACTTGGTAGGAATCTTGCGTGACACCATCGTCGCGCTGGTTCGCCGCGACGGTCCGGATCTATCGGCGCGCCAGCTGGGCGTGTTCCTAACCTGCTACCTCAACGAAGGTGCGCACACGGTGCGCGGCCTCGCCGCCGATCTGAACGTATCGAAGCCCGCCATCACGCGCGCCCTCGATCGTCTCGGCGAACTGGACCTCGCCCGCCGCAAGGTCGACCCGATGGACCGGCGCAGCGTGCTCGTGCAGCGCACGCTGAAGGGCACGGCATTCCTCCGCGACCTCCGGTCGATCATGAGCGAGGCTGCGGCGCCCCCGAAGAAGGGGTCTAGCCAGGAAAGCTCGGGACACCGTCGCGCCGCAAGCGGCTAAGCTCTCGCCGAACATACCTCCGCCCGGATCGGCTCGAGTCGACCCGGGCGAGGATGTGTCGCGCTTCCCTCCATACGTGGCGCGACGTTACATTTTCGATAGATACTGCGCTGCATTGGTCGCGAAAAACTCTCGATTTGGACATATAGCGGAAACGAATCGCCGCCTGATCCGTCGCGACACGCCGGTCAGCCGCCCTTCACGCCGCCAGCGGTCAACCCTGCGACGATCTGTTTCTGTGCGAACAGCGTCAGCAGCAGTACCGGCGCAGTGACCAGCAGGGCTGCCGCGGCGAGCGGACCCCAACTGACCTGCTCGAACGTCAGTACGTTGTAGACCGCGACAGGCAACGTCCGCGTCTCACGCCCGGCGAGCACGACGCCGAAGATGAAGTTGTTCCAACTGAAGATGAAGGCAAGGATCGTCGCGACGGTTATGCCCGGCCGTGCAAGCGGCAGCGCCACGTGGCGGAACGCCTGCCAAATCGTCGCGCCGTCCACCAGCGCCGCTTCCTCGAGTTCGGCGGGCAAGCCCTCGAAGAAGCCGATCATCACCCACACGACGATCGGGACCGTGATGACGAGGTGGGTGATCACCAGCGGCCATAGCGTTCCGCTGAGCTCGAAGAACTGGAACATCAGGAACAACGGGATGAGGTAGGACAGTCCCGGCGTCACCCGCGCGATCATGATCAACGCCGCTGCCCGCGTCGCTTTCGTCTTGGCGATTCCGAAGCCTGCCGGCACGCCGAACAGAAGCGCGAGTCCGGTCGCCGAAAATGATACGATGACGGAGTTGATGGAATAAGTGAGGAAATCGTTTTTCTCAAAGACGTCGAGGAAATTCGCCAGCGTCGGCGGGTTCGGGATGAACACCGGCGGATATGCCAGGTTGTCGACTTCGTTCTTGAGAGACAGCGAAAGCATCCACAGGAAGACGAGCAACGCCGGCGAGATCAGCAGGAAGACGCAGAAATAGAAGCTGGTACGGGACGCCAGACGCTGCAGCCGATGCTTCCTCACGCGAACTGCTCCCGCTGTCGCACGCTGAACAGCACCAGGCTGACCATCAGGATGATGACAAAGAACACGACGACGATCGCCGAGGCATAGCCCATGTCGTAGAACGAGAACGCCTCGAGATAGAGCAGGAGGTTCATCGTCTCACTGGCGGTGCCCGGGCCGCCGTTGCTGATGACGAAGATCGTGTCGAACGCCTTCAGCGCGTCGATCGTCCGGATCACCAGCGCCACGATGATGTGCGGCCAAACGAGCGGCAGCGAGATGTGCCAGAAGCTCTGCCAGGCGCTCGCGCCATCGAGTTTAGCCGCCTCGTAGGGATCCTGCGGGAGACTCGCGAGGCCGCCAAGGACGATCAGCATGACGAGCGGGGTCCACTGCCAAGTCTCGACCATCACCAGAGTCGGGATGACTGTGCTCGCGTCGTAGACCCAGGTGAATGGCGGCAGGCCGATCGAGGTGAGCAGGTAGTTCAGCACGCCCAACTGCGGGTGGAACATCATCGTCCACACCAGCGCGACGGCGACGGGCGTGGCCATCATCGGCATGATGAAGATCGTCCGCGCGACGCCGCGGAACCGGAAATTCTGCTGGAAGCACACCGCGGCGAACACGCCGATCACCACCGGGAAGAACACGGCGAGCGCGGTGAAGTAGAGCGTGCGGAGGATCGACCACTGGAAGCGGTCATCCGTCAGGAGGCGAGCGTAGTT
>DATAPS010000118.1:0-11434 GCA_036265085.1 Acetobacteraceae bacterium
CCGCGCCGGGTCGGCGCGGCGTCAGGCGCGGGGTCGAGAGCGGCGTCGAGCGGTGAGCGCATCGCCGTGAAGGCCTGGCTCATCGTCGCTGTCGTGCTGGCGTTCTACGCCGTCTGCTGGCGGCTTGCGGAGATCGACCCGGCGCGGCTGCTCCTCGGCCTGCCGCGCCTCCTCGGCTGGCTGCGGCAGGCGTGGCCGCCGGACGTCGCCGAACTGCCGGTGTTCATCGGGCGGACCGGGCAGACGGTCGCCATGGCAGCGATCGGGACGACGCTGGCAACGCTGCTCGCCCTGCCCATGGCCGTACTGGCCAGCCGCAACATCACGCCGGTGCCGCTGCTCTACGCCCCGGCCCGGATGTTCCTGAACATGCTGCGCGGGATCGACAGTTTTGTCTTCGCGATCCTGTTCGTCGCCGCGGTCGGGCTTGGACCGTTCGCCGGCACGCTGGGTATCGCCCTGCACACCTGGGGGAGCGCCGCGAAGAACTTCGCCGACCAGATCGAGAACGCCAATATGGGCCCGCTCGATGCGGTGCGAACGACGGGGGCCGGGCGCGTGACCGCGATTCTCTTCGCCCTCGTGCCGGACCTGCTGCCCGTCCTGCTCTCGACCGCGCTGTTCTGGTGGGAGTTCAACGTGCGCGCCTCGACCGTGCTGGGCGTGGTCGGGGCCGGCGGCATCGGCCAGGAACTGAAGAACAGCATGGACCTGCTCGACTTCTCGCGCCTGTTCACGATCATCGCGGTCATTCTGGTCGTCGTCACGGCACTGGACCAGTTCTCGGGCTGGTGCCGCCGCCGCCTCGTATGATCGCGCCGCCCCGACTCGCCGTCCGCGACCTCTCGAAGCGGCTGGGTGGCCGCGTGGTCCTGTCGGATCTCAGTCTCGACGCGAACGCGCACGAGTTCGTCGCGGTGCTGGGACCCAGCGGTGCGGGCAAGACGACATTGTTCCGCTGCCTGACGGGGCTGCTTGCCAGCGACGCCGGCACGGTCCAGCTGGATGGGGCGACCGTCGCGCACTTGCGTGGCCGGGAGCGCCGGCAAATCGGCGTCGTCTTCCAGCAGTTCAATCTCGTCAGCCGATTGACCGCGCTCGAGAACGTTCTCGCGGGGCGGCTTGGCCATGTCGCATGCTGGCGCGGCTGGCTCCGTCGGTTCGGCGCCGCCGATCACAGGCTCGCCCGAGACTGCCTTGAGCGCGTCGGTCTCGCCGACTTTGCCAGGCGGCGGGCGGACATGTTGTCCGGCGGCGAGCAGCAGCGCGTCGCGATCGCGCGAGCGCTGGCGCAACAACCGAGACTGATTGTCGCCGACGAGCCGGTTTCGAGTCTGGACCCTGATACAGGCGCCGCTATCCTTGAGCTGCTGCGCGGGATTGCCGAATCGAGCGGCATCGCCGTCGTTTGCAGCCTGCACCAAGTGGCGCTCGCCCGCGCCTACGCCGACCGGATCGTCGGCCTGTCACACGGGAGGCTCGTGGTCGACATGGCCGCGAGTGGGTTCGATGCCGAGGCTCATGCGGTTACCTACGGGGCGAATCTTCGGTCGGGACCGTTTCGCCGTTGAGCCAGGCGGTTGTTGCCCATAATGAGACCTGTGCGCGAATGTGTTGAGGCGACGCGGCGCATGCGGCTCCTCGACGACCGCGATTTTGGGCGCCCCCGTGCGCTGAGCCGGTCGGTCAAACAGGGTCCCAGGAAAACACGTCGCTGCTCAGATCCAGCGGGGAGAACCCGGCGGACAGCGCCGGCAGCGCGTGCTCCGCGATCAGGTCCGCGGTCCAGCCCTCGCTTCGATGCACGGTGCGGATCGGGCGCGGCTGGCTGAACACGAAGATCTCGTTGTTGCGTACCCCGAAAATCTGCCCAGTGACATCCTTCGCAGCGTCGCTGGCGAGAAAGACAGCGAGCGGCGCGTTCTTCTCGGGCGTGAGGCGTTTGAGCTTCTCGACCCGCGCCTTCTGCTCCGGTGTCTCGGCAGGGATCGAGCTCGTCATCCGGCTCCACGCGAACGGCGCGATACAGTTCGACCGCACGCCGAAGCGCTGCATGTCGAGCGCGACGGATTTCGACAGCGCGGCGATGCCGAGCTTTGCCGCCGCGTAATTGGCTTGCCCGAAATTTCCGATCAGGCCGGACGTGCTCGTCATATGGACGAAAGCGCCCGAGCCCTGGGCACGGAAATGCGCCGCCGCCGCACGCGAGACGAAGAAGCTGCCGTTGAGATGGACGTTGATGACCGCGAGCCACTCGTCCGGCATCATCTTGTGGAAGATCTGGTCACGCAGGATGCCCGCGTTGTTGACGACGATATCGACGCGCCCAAATGCCTGGATCGCCCCGTCGACGATCCTCTTCGCACTTTCCCAGTCGGCGACGCTATCGGTGCTCGTCACCGCAACCCCACCGCGCTGTTCGATGATCAGCTTTGTCTGCTGACTGGGGGTCGCCGAAGCCTCACCGGTCCCGGCCAGCGAGACGCCGATATCATTGACCACAACCTTCGCGCCAGCCTGGGCCATCGCCAGCGCGATCTCCCGCCCGATGCCGCCGCCGGCCCCCGTTACGATCGCGACTTTTCCGTCCAGCGTGATCATTCGCTCTGCCCTCGCGTCTGCGGCTCAGTCGTTATGATGCCTCATCCGCGATGTCGACGACAGCGTCGGCGACGAACGCGGCCTGTCCGACGGGCATTGCAACGACCGGATTGAGATCAATGGCGCGGGGGCTCGGTCCTGCCGGAAGGAAGACTCGGCAGCGTGTCCGCGGGGTGACCCGCGACAGCATCCCCGAAGCGGCCCATTGCATCGATCGCCGTCACCGCAGGCGCGAAGAACCAGAGGATCGATCGGTAGTCGCCGTCCCAACGAGAGCCCGTCTCCCGAAGCACTGAAAGATCCGTATGACTCGGTGCAACTTCCGACGAGCAACAGCAGGTAAGGCCTCAGCCCATTGTCGTCCGGGAGGCGGGCTGATACAGATTCGGTGGAACGTCCATCGACGGAGATCGATATGACGGCGCGTCCAAATCGGGCTTGGCGCGGGCTCCTGGGGCTCACCATCGCGGCTGCGCTGCTCGCGGTGCCCCTCTCCGCCTCTGCCTACACCTTCAAATACCCGAGCTGGATGTGGGAGGAAGGCGATGTTGGGGTCTGGCACAAGAAGCGCCTCGCGGAGTTCGAGGCGGCGCATCCCGGCATCAAGGTCCAAGCGACGCTGATTCCCAGCTCGAGCTTCGAGCAGACGATCAACACGCAGATTGCGGCGGGCGACGTACCCGATCTGCTGCCCGTGTTCACCAACATGCTTGCCCCGCTGATCGACGCGGGTGCGCTGGCGCCGTTCGACGATTGCATCGCGAAGTCCAGCCTCAAGGACCGCATGCTGTCGTCAGTCTCGTACGCGCGGGTGAACGGCAAGACGTACGGCGTGCCGCTGACGATGAGCCCGCAATCGATGCTCGTGAACAAGGCGCTGCTGGCCCAAGCCGGCGTCGATGTCCCCAAGACGCTGGACGAGATGTACGCCGCGGCGAAGGCCGTGAAGGAGAAAACGGGCCAGTGGGGTTACGCTTTTCCCAACAACGTCTCCAGCGTGCTGTTCACGTACATTCAGAGCATGCAGTGGGTCATCGGCCTCGGCAGCGACTGGGCAACGCCCGACCGCAAGATCACCGCCGACGCGCCCAAGACCGTAGAGGCGATCCGCTGGGTGAAGCGCTATCTCGACGACGGCCTCAGTCCGCGCGGACTCGACGCGAATGCGGTGCGCACGCTGTTCGCGAGCGGCAAGGTCGCGATTCTGTTCGACGGTCCGTGGGTGATGACTCAGGTACAGAGCAGCAACCCCACACTCCTCAAGGACATCGACTTCACGCTCATGCCGACGCCCACGCACGCGGCCGTTACCGGCGGCGCGTACTACACCATTCCCGCCGCCTCGCCGCATAAGGACGACGCTTGCGCCTATATCGACCTGGTGAACGGGGAGAAGGTGCAGCGCGAATGGCTGGAGGGATTGCTGCAAATCCCCGGCACGACCGTGCAGCCGAGTCCCGACTTCCTCAAGACGCACGCCTGGGTCGGCACGATGGCCGAGATCGCGGCGAAGTATCCCAGCGGCCTCGGCTACGCGCCACCGGGTTTCGCGGTGCAGGCGCCGGAGTTCCGCCAGATCGTCACCGACCATCTCGCGCAGATCTATTCAGGCCGCGCAACCGTCGAGGCGGGGCTCGGC
This sequence comes from Acetobacteraceae bacterium, assembly GCA_036265085.1. Lineage (GTDB taxonomy): Bacteria > Pseudomonadota > Alphaproteobacteria > Acetobacterales > Acetobacteraceae > DATAPS01. The sequence continues at coordinate 4,241 of DATAPS010000118.1, forward strand.
GACACGCAAAAAGCGCTGGAGCGTTGGGCCGCGCAGCAATAACGGCGCGCTCCCGCCCCCAACGAGCGACCGACTGGCTGCCGCCGGCACTCATCGCGCCGGCCGGCGTCATCCTTTCGGTCCTGCTCGCCTACCCCATCCTGCGCGGAATCGCGCTCAGCTTCTTCAACACCCGCCTGCTGCGCTTCGATCAAGGCCGTTATATCGGGCTGGCGAACTACAACGCGCTCATCGCTGATCCGAACTTCTGGAATTCGGTCACGGTCACGATTGTCTACGGCGCGGCCGTCACGATCTGCACGTACGCGGTCGGCCTCGCCCTCGCGCTGCTGCTGAACCGCCGCATGCCCGCCCGCGGCCTGTTACGCACGATCATCATCATGCCTTGGGCGATCCCGGATGTGGTGGCCGTGCTGATCTTCGTCTGGATGCTGGACGCGCAATACGGCGTCATCAATTACGGCCTGGTGGAAGCGGGCGTGTTGCGCGCGCCGGTCGCCTGGCTCTCCGATGCGGATCTGGCAATGCTCGCGTTGGTGATGGTTACGTGCTGGCAGCAATTCCCGCTCGCCATGCTGATCCTGCTCGCCGGCTTGCAGACGATTCCGCGCGAACTCTACGAGGCCGCAATGAGCGACGGGGCCGGCCACTGGGCATTGTTCCGTCACGTCACCTGGCCGGGCCTGCGCGCGGTGAATGCCGTGCTCGTGCTGATGCTAGTTTTGAATTCGTTCCGCCGTGTCACCACGATCTACGCCATGACAGCCGGCGGCCCCGCGCGCGCCACCGAGACGTTGTCGATCCTCACCTACAACACCGCGTTCCAGTACCAGCAGCTCGGCTACGCGGCGGCAATCGGCACCGCGCTGCTGCTGATTTTGCTCGCTTTCAGCCTCGTCTATATGCGCATCGTACGTCCGGGCGCGGAGGCATGAGGACCGGCCACGCCGTTGGCGCAATGCTGTTCACTACGCTCTGCGCTGCGCTGGTGATCTTCCCCTATTACTGGATGATCGTATCGTCCGTCTCGCCCGCGTCCATGTTCGAATGGCCGCCACACCTCTGGCCACACACGGTGACGTTCGATGCGTACGAGCGGATCTTCACGCAGCGGCCGGTATTCGTGTGGCTGCGGAACACTGCCGTCGTCGCGAGCTGCACCGCGATCCTCTGCACAATCGTTTCCATCAATGCGGGCTACGCGCTCTCCCGTTTTCGCGGCAAGGTTCCCGGCGCGTTCGGCGTGTTCGTGCTGCTGTCGCAAATGCTGCCGGCGGCGCTGATCGTCGTGCCGCTCTACATCGTCTTCCGCCAGCTCGGCCTCTACAACGCCCTCGTGGGTCTTGCGATCGCCGACACGGCGTTCACGCTCCCGCTCGCCACCTGGCTGATGCGCGGCTTCTTCGACCGCATTCCGGCCGACCTGGAGCAGCAGGCGCAAGTGGACGGCTGCGGCCGCCTCGCTGCTTTCTATCGCATCACGCTCCCGCTCGCGGCACCCGGCCTGGTCGTGGTCACGGTGTTCTCCTTCATCTCCGGCTGGGACGAATTCTTCCTGGCCCGCACGCTGATCGCCTCACAAGACAATTGGGTGCTCTCGGTCGGCCTCACCTCGTTCGAGAGCCAGTACGCCATCGCATGGGACGAGATGATGGCGTCCTCGGTCGTGTTCGCGGTTCCGGTGGCGATCCTGTTCCTGTTCGTGCAGCGCTATCTGGTGGACGGCATGACAAGCGGTGCGTTGAAGGGATGAGCAGGCACGTTCTCCTCCGCTGCGAACACATCTGGCGCCACCCGCCCGGTCGTTCCGAGCCCGGCAGCCTCCCGATCGCAGCGGCGGACTGCATGATCGCGGATCCGGCGCACCCCGTCCCGATGGAAGTCGCATGCCTCGAACCATTATCGGTGCCATCGTGACGCTGCCCAGGCTCAAGGTGGCGGTCATCGGCGCCGGGCTGATGGGCCGCCGCCATGCGCAAGCCTATTGCAGCCAGCCCGGGGTGGAGCTCGTCGCCATTGCCGACCGCGATTCAGCAACGCGACAAGCAGTGGAACGCGACTTCGGCGTGCCTGCTCACCACGACTGGCAGACGGCCGTTGCGACACCCGGCCTCGATGCCGTCAGCATCTGCCTCCCCGACAACCTCCACCTCGCCGCCACCGAAGCGGCGCTCGCACGCAAGCTCGCCGTGCTGCTCGAAAAGCCCATCGCGACCGATCTCGCCGATGCCAAGCGCATCGCGACGCTCGCCGAAGGCCGCACCCTCCTCGTTGGTCACATGCTGCGGTTCGATCCGCGCTACCAGAGCGCCCGCCGCGCCTTCGCCGCCGGCCGGATCGGCGATTTCGTGCACGCGAAGTCCCGCCGGAACAGTGCGCGGGGCGCCGCCGAGCGCTACGGCCGTGCCACCAGCCTCGTCTTCCACGTGGGAGTACACGACATCGATCTGTTGCAGTGGACCACCGGTCGCCGCATTCGCCAGGTGATGGCGCACGGAACGTCCAGGCTCCTCGCGGTGCAGGGTCACCACGACAGCGTGCTCGTGCTCGGCCGCTTCGAGGACGGTGCGCCGTTCACCATGGAGATGTCTTGGATCCTTCCCGCTCATTTCGGGCTCGGACTCGACGCCGGCCTCGACCTGCTCGGCACGCAGGGTCGCATCGAGGTGCACGGACTCGATCAGGGCTTGCGCATCGCCGATGCGGATGCGGTCACCTTTCCCGACACGACGCGCTGGGTGGAATACGACGACGGCTCGACGGGCGGCATCCTCACCGCCGAGATCGCGCACTTCCTGCACGCCGTACGCACCGGGATTCCGGTAGGGATCCCGGTCGAAGACGCGATTTCGGCCGTCTGCGTCGCGCAGGCGATCGAAGCCTCGCTGCAGTCCGGGCAACCCATGCAGGTCGCACCATGAGCACTTTGCGCGTCATCGTTGTCGGCGCCGGCATTCTCGGCTCCCGCCACGCTCGGGTCTTTCAAGAGCAGGGCGCGGAGATCGTGGCGGTCGTGGACCCCAACGCCGAGCGCGCCCGCGCGGTCGCCGAACGAACGGGAGCGCGGCATTTCGCATCGCTTGATGACGCTTGGGCCGGAACCGATTGCGACGCCGTGGCTGTCGCGACACCCGATCATCTTCATCGCGAACCAGCAGTCGCGGTGCTCGCGCGTGGCAAGCACGTGCTCGTTGAAAAGCCGCTGGCGACGACGCTCGAGGACATGGAGGCAATCGCCGCCGCCGCCGCGAATTCGTCCGCGATCGCGATGGTCAATTACAGCCAGCGTCACGTCCCCGAGTATGCGGAGATCAAGCGCCTCGTCGCCGGCGGCGCGATCGGAACGCCGCGCATGTTGAGCACGCACAAGTTCGACCGGATCTACGTGCCGACGCGCATGATAGGATGGGGCGATCGGACCTCGCCAATCTATTTCATGTCCAGTCACGATCTCGATCTCGTCTACTGGTATCTCGGCGCCGATCCGGTCGAGGTTGTGGCGCAGGAAACCTCGGGGGTGCTGCAAGCACGGGGTGTTGCGGTCCATGATGGCGTGAACGCGCTCGTGCGCTTTGCCGACGGCGCAATCGGCAACATCCACACGTCCTGGATCCACCCGGATTCCTACCCGTTGATGGCGGACGGCTTCCTCCAGATCATCGGTTCGGATGGAATGATGATGCTCGACAATGGCCGGCGGCGCCTGAGCCTCTATCGCGCGAGCGGGAGCAGCGAACAGGCCTTCGCCGGGCCGCATACCGCGGACGAGATCGACGGCCGCATAACCGGCGCCTTCGCGGCGTCCGTGCGCGCTTTCATGGATTGCATCGCCACCGGACGCGAACCTGATACCTCGCCGCGCCGTAGCTTGCCCATATCGCGCCTCCAGGCCGCGGTCATCCGCTCGCTACACGAGAGGCAAACAGTCCGCATCTGAGTACCGGCACCGACGCCGGCGTCTTCTGGGACATGCTGGTTTCCCGCGCCCCGAGGGCGTTCTGCGACCGCCGTTACGTCGCGCCCATCGACAACCTCAACCCGGTCGCGTCCTGCGAACAACGCGCGAACCGACGTAAGAGGGCATAGCTGAGGCGGCGTAGAGGAACGCCTTCGCGGATGCGACGATGGCCTCGACGTCGCGGGCGAGACGGCAGTTGCGACCGATCCATGTGAAGAACCTCTCCACGACCCAGCGGCGCGGATGGACGGCAACGCCCCATTTGCCCTTGCTCTCGCGCATCGGCCATGCGCGATGCCGCCCGCATGATTCGGGCGCGGGCAACTCCGGTTGCAGCAACGCCCACTCGGTGTCCGTCACGTCGCTTCCATACCACAGGCCCGCGCGCCTATGCTCCGCGCGGGTGGTCGCGGTCCACATGAGGCTTCCGGCAAGGCTCCGATCACCTGTTCGGAATCACGCCTCTCCCGGCCACTCGACCCTGAGGTCATGCCGCCGACGTTTCGGAACAGCCTCTAAGCCTCTACTATGAGGGACCAACCCATGGCGAACCCGCAGGTGACACAAGCCAGAAAGGCGAACTACGCGCCGCCGCCAGTCGATGGCGACTTCTATAGTATCGCAAGCGTGCTGAACGATGCGGAACGTGTACTACTCAGGCGCGTTCGCGAGTTTACCGAAGGCGTGGTCGCGCCGGTGATAGAGGACTACTGGGCCCGCGATGAATTTCCGTTCGCGATGATCCCAAAGATGGCCGAGGTCGGCATTGGGGGCGTTGGATACCAGGGCTATGGCGCGGTGGGTGGCAGCTGGCTGTTGAACGGCTTTGTCGCGATGGAGCTGGCCCGGGTCGATGCGTCAGTCGCGACCTTCTGGGGCGTGCACACGGGGCTGTCGGCGGGCTCGATTTATTTGTGCGGTGACGAGGAGCAGAAGCAGCGCTGGCTTCCGGCCATGATGCGCTTCGAGACGATAGGCTCGTTCGGTCTGACGGAGCCCCTGGTGGGATCGGCGACATCGGGCGGGATGATGACGACCTGCCGACGCGAGGGAGACACCTGGATCTTAAACGGCCAGAAGAAATGGATCGGCAATGCCACTTTCGCTGAGATCAACGTGATCTGGGCGCGCGAAGAGGGCTCGGACCAGGTCAAGGGCTTTGTCGTCGGAAAAAACAATCCCGGATTCTCCGTCGAGAAGATCAAGACCAAGATGGCACTCAGGGTCGTGCAGAACGGGCTTATCACGCTGAACGACTGCCGCGTACCAGAAGCGGATCGTCTCCAGAGCGCCAACTCGTTCAAGGATACCGCCAAGGTGCTGAGAATGACCCGCACCGGGGTGGCATGGTTCGCCGTGGGCTGCCAGATGGGAGCATACGAGCACGCCCTGCGCTATGCGACCGAGCGGACGCAGTTCGGAAGGCCAATCGGCGGATTCCAGCTCGTCCAGGATCTGCTGGTGCGCATGCTCGGCAATGTTACATCGACACAGGCGATGATGCTGCGTCTCGCCCAGCTACAGGACGAAGGCGTGATGCGGGACGAGCATGCATCGCTCGCGAAGGCGTTCTGTACTGTGAAATGTCGCGAGACCGTGGGCTATGCGCGCGAACTGCTCGGCGGCAACGGCATCCTGCTCGAAAACCACATCGGACGCTTCGTAGCGGACGCGGAAGCGATCTACTCCTATGAGGGCACCAGGGAGATGAACACGTTGATCGTCGGCAAGTCCATTACGGGACTGAGTGCTTTCATCTGACGCAAACGCGCCAGTGAGCCGGCAAGCGAATTGGTGTCATGAACCCGACGTTCAATAGCACGGACGAGCAACCAAGATGAACGGCGCAGAAAGCCTCTTACGAACGTTTGTCGGATCGGGCATCGAGGTCTGCTTCGGTAATCCCGGCACATCGGAAATGCACTTCGTCGCGGCGCTCGACAGGGTCGAGGGCATGCGTGTCGTGCTTGGTCTTTTCGAAGGCGTAGTGACGGGGATGGCCGATGGTTACGGCCGGATGGCGGAGAAGCCAGCCGCGACCCTGCTGCACCTGGGGCCAGGACTGGCGAACGGGCTCGCCAATCTCCATAACGCGCGCCGCGCGGCGACGCCGATCGTCAATGTAGTCGGCGACCACGCGACCTATCATGCGCAATATGACGCGCCGCTTGCATCGGACGTTCGGGGTTTCGCTCGGCCGGTCTCCGGCTGGGTGCATTCATCGGCGAGCGCTCAAACCGTCGCCGCAGACGGGGCACGGGCAGTACAGGCAGCGCTGCAGTATCCTGGGCAGATCGCGACGTTGATCCTGCCGGCTGATACGGCGTGGCTGCAGGCCGACCGCCCGGCGCCCGCCTTGCCGAAACCGATGCCGGCGATCGCGACCGCCGAGGCGATTGAGCAATCCGCCGGTGCGCTCAGATCGGGCCGCAAGACCATGATACTGATCCGTGGGGCCGCATTGAAAGAACGCGGACTCGAGGCTGCCGGCCGTCTTGCTGCGGCGACTGGCGCGCGGATCGCCTGCGACACGTTCGCCCCGCGTTGCCAACGCGGCTTCGGTCGTGTGGAGGTCGAGCGCATTCCCTATTTCGCCGAAGAGATCGTCGAATTCATGAGAGGAACGAAGCAACTGATCTTGGTCGGCGCGAGCCCTCCGGTGAGTTTCTTCGCATATCCGAGCAAACCGTCCTGGTGCACGCCGGAAGATTGCAAGATTCTCTACCTCGCCCATCCTAACGAGGATGGCACGGTCGCCTTGGAGGCTCTCACCGAGGCTGTGAAGGCGCCCAAACATCCGCGGCTTGTCGGCGCAGCCAGCAAGCCCGATATTCCGAACGGCTCGCTCAACCCGCTGACAGCCGGGCAGGTGATCGCGCACTATCTTCCGAGCGGCGCCATCATTTCTGACGAAGGCGCGACGGCGGGCGGCGGCGTTCATCGCTTTGCCGCGAACATCGAGCCGCACGACCATCTTGCGCTGGCCGGTGGCGCGATCGGGCAGGGCATTCCAGTCGCCACCGGCGCCGCGATCGCCTGTCCTGAGAGGAAGGTCGTCTGTCTCCATGGCGACGGCGGAGCGATGTACACGCTACAGGCGTTGTGGACGCAGGCGCGGGAAGCGCTCGACGTCACCACATTGATCTTCGCCAATCGCTCCTATGCAATCCTCAATATCGAACTCGCGCGCGTCGGAGCCGGCGATCCAGGACCCAAGGCCTTTTCGATGCTCGATC